>CACXNN010000022.1 GCA_902768995.1 uncultured Eubacteriales bacterium
ATCGTAGACCATCTCATCGGGCAGATCCTTGCGGACCAGCATGATGTTGTACACGAAGACGCCTTCCACGTCCTCCTTGTTGTTGTAGGTGTTGGCGGGGATGACGCTCTTGGCGTAGTAGGGATACTCGCTGACCAGCTTCTCACGGCCCTCGCCGTCGATGGGCACGACTACCATGTCGTAGCTCACGCCCAGCTCCATGACCGTGGCGTTGGGAAGACCGGAGGTCACGAACACCGCGTCGCACTGGCCGTTCTTCATGTTGTCGATGGCTTCGCCGTAGGCCAGGTAGTCAGGGGTGATGTCGTCGTAGGTGATGCCGTAGGCGTTCAGGATCTAGGCGTTCAGGATCATGCGGGCGTTGATCTCCACGCCGGAGTTGGCCGCGCCCACGCCCACGCGCTTGCCCTTGAGGTCGTTGACGCTCTTGATGCCGGTGTTGGCGGTGGTGACCAGCTGCACGTAGTTGGGCCAGAGGCGCATGAGGGCGCGCAGGTCGGAAGCGGGCTCCTTGCCCTCGTAGGCGCCGGAGGCGGTGTAGGCCTGCATGACGGCGTCCTGCATGGCGATGGCGATCTCGCAGTCGCCCTTGAGGATGTTCTGGATGTTCTGACCGGTGGCGTTGGTGGCCTCAGCGGAGGTCTGGTAGCCGTAGTCCTTCAGAGCGGTGGCAAAGGCGCCGCCGATGGGGAAGTAGATGCCTGAGGTGGGGCCGGTGCCCACGGTGAGGAACTGGTTCTTCCGATCGAAGTTGGCAGCCTTCTCCTTCAGGGTCTGGCCGGCAGTGTCAGACTTGGTGTCCGCCCCGGTGGCGGCGTCCTTGCTGCCGCAGGCAGCGACGGCGACGACCATGCACAGGACCAGTACGATGGCAAGCAGTTTCTTCATAGCGATTCTCCTTTTTTTTATTTGTTGCGCCAGGGATGATGGCAACAATATGAGGATATTGTAAAGCAAACGTGAAGTCTTTGCAATATATTTCCTTCATTTTTTTAGAGCTTTTTCGAAATGACCGGGCTGTCGGAGATCGTTTATGCAGGATTTGATTCATCCCTATTCTTTATTTGCAAAACGTCCTTCAAAAAAACTCCCTTCGCCCGGCGTCCGAGAAAGGGAGGCGGGGAAGGGATGTCGTGTTTTGCGCTAAGATTTACGGCTGGATCACCCGGATAGTGAAGCGGCTGCCGTCGGTGGAGATGGTCTTGACCAGGGCGAAGCCGCTATCGAGGGGCAGCGTCAGCTTGGTGCCGGCCCCGTCGGGCTCCGTCGTAGCGGCGTCGAGGTCGTATCCAAGACCCAGCCGGGCGGCCATGTCCCCAAGGCCCAGCAGGGGCGCGTCCTGGGGGTAGAGCACGGCGGACTCCATCAGGGGCTGGCCCGTGCGGCTGTCCAGGTACACGGTCAGGGAGAAGGCGTCGCCGGAGCTCAGGTCCATCCAGGCCTGGGCGCACCAGAGGGAGTAGCGGCTGCCGTCGGCAGTGAGATAGTCCCGCAGGGTGGCGCCGGTGCGGACCTCCTGGGCGGAGGCGCTGACGGCGGCCTGGAGCTCCGGGTCCTGGCCCGCGGCGGCCATCATGTCCGCGAACAGCCTGTCCCAGGCGGAACAGACCAGGGCATTGGCCTCGCTTTCCGTCAGCTCGTCGGGCAGGGGGTACCGCTGGGGCCCCTCGGTCTCCCCGGCGTTAAAGAGGGCCACCCGGGTGGAGAGGGACAGGGGCGCGCCTACGGCGATGCCGCTTTCCAACGTGAAGGGCTCGTAGCCCGGCTTGTCGTAGAGGCGGCGCTCCTCGCCCTTGAGGAGGAGGCTGCTTACCAGCACGCACAGGAAGGCGCCCGCCGCCGTGCCCACGCAGATGAGCACGTAGAGGAGGGTGGTCTTATCCTTGCGGGTCAACTTCCTCATGGCTGGCCTCCTTTCCGCGCTTGTCCTTGGGCATGGGCAGATCGAACCAGACGCTGGTGCCCTCGCCCACCTTGCTTTCAAAGTGGAGCTCGCTGCCGTGGAGCTGGGCGATCTTATTCCCGATGGCCAATCCAAGGCCCGCCCCGTGCTGGGCCCGGGACCGGGATTTATCCACCATGAAGAAGGCCTCCGTGATCCGGTTCAGCTCCTCCTCGGGGATGCCGATGCCGTGGTCCGTGACGGTGATCCTGTACCGGCCCTCCTGCTTGCGGCCCGTGAGCTCGATGGTCTTTCCGGACTCCGATGCCTTGCGGGCGTTGTCGATGAGGTTGGTGATGAGGGTCAGCAGCAGATCCTTCTCATAGAGTATCTGATACTGCTCGATGCTGGTCTCCAATGTGAGGCCGTGCTGCTCCAGCATGGGGGTCACCACGGCGATCACGTGGCCCAGGACCCGGCGGGCGTAGCCCCGGGTCAGCTCGAATTCGTTCTTATCGAGGACCACCAGATCCATGAGCTTCAGGCTCAGGGCTTCCAGCCGCTTCCCCTCGGAGAAGATGAAGTTGGAGGCCATGAAGGCGTCCTCCTCGTCCAGCTCCGCCGAGCGCAGCATGTCCGCGTAGCCGATGATGGAGGTCATGGGGGTCTTGAGCTCGTGGGAGAAGTTGTGGCGTAGCCCTCGAGAGCCGTGACCTTCTGCTCGATGGCCTCGGCCATGGTGTTGAAGCTGATGGCCAAGTCCCCGATCTCGTCCAGGGACTTCACGTCGGCCCGCACGTCGTACTGGCCCTCCTCGATGCGCTTGGTGGCCTCCGTCAGGGTGCGGACGGGCCGGGACACGAAGTAGGAAATGAGGAGCATGGCCCCGATGCACACAGCCACGGTGATGAGGTGCAGCGTGACGAACACCGCCACCTCCCCCCCGCGGGCGTCGAACAGGTCGTCGGCGGGGAAGCGGACCGAGAGAAAGTACCGGTCCATGCCCACGGGCACACAGGCCGCCGTGTCCAGCTGGGAGCCCCCGTCCCTTTCGATGAGGGAGTAGACGAACCGCTTCTCCGTCAGCTCCTGGTAGGTTAGCCTATCCGGGAATCCCTCCTCCGTGGCCACCAGGAGCCGGCGGCCCTCGTCGTAGAGGGCGATGGCGGCCCCGTTCAGGTTGGCGGCCTTGGAGGATCGGTCCAGCACCTCCCGGAGCATCCGGGGGCTGGTGCTCTGATAATACACGTTGAGGACGGAGATCTCCGCCTCCAGGGAGGAGGCCAGGCCCGAGTAGGCCGCCTCCGCCTCCCGGACCCGGAAGGACAGGGCGGCGGAGAAGCTTCGGGCGATGAGGGCGTGGCCGAAGGCAGCAAACAGCACCGCCACGATAAGGACGGTGCAGACGCTGATCTTCAAAGCGAATCTCACTTAGCTTCCCTCCCGTTCAGGATGGTTCATCCCTCCGGCTGCTCCGCGGCATGGAGCTCCTCCTCGGAGATCTCCAGCCGGTACCCCACCCGGTGGACGGTCTTGATCCGATCCGTCCAGTTGAGCTTGCGCCGAAGCCGCTGCACGTGGGAGTCCAACGTCCGGCTTTCGCCGATGTAGTCCGTCTCCCAGATGCGCTCGAACAAGGTCTCCCGGAACAGGGCCGTGTTGGGGTTCTGGCAGAAGATCACCAGCAGGTCGAACTCCTTCCGGGTCAGATCCACCCGCTGGCCGTTCTGGTACACCTCTCGGGCCTCCGGGTCGATGGTCACGTCCAGGATCTGCAATATGCCCTGGCTCTTGTTGTACCGGCGCAGGACCACCTCGATCCGGGCCAGCAGTTCCACGATCTCGAAAGGCTTTACGATGTAGTCCTCGGCCCCCAGCTTCAGCCCCTTGACCCGGTCCATCACGTCCGCCTTGGCCGTGAGGAAGATTACCGGGATGCCCAGGGGGCGGATGAAGGACAGAAGGTCGTAGCCGTCGAATTTGGGCAGCATGATGTCCAGCAGCACCAGGTCGAAGGTGTTGTTTTCCAGCAGGTCGGCAGCCTCCTGGCCGTCGTAGGCGCAGGTGACCGCGTAGCCCTGGCGGGCCAGGTTCATGCGGATCAGGTTGGCGATGGGCAGCTCGTCGTCCACCACAAGGATCTTGATCATAGTCTCACCTCAACATTTTCGGGCGCACCCGTATCGGTATGGAGGCAGTATACCACCCAAATTCGGACAAA
Organism: uncultured Eubacteriales bacterium; assembly: GCA_902768995.1. GTDB lineage: Bacteria > Bacillota > Clostridia > Christensenellales > CAG-138 > RUG472. The sequence continues at coordinate 4,104 of CACXNN010000022.1, forward strand.
TTGTAAAATCCTGTGGGGGAAATGATGATTTTTACAACTTTTTTTGCTTTTTCCGGAAGAAGGTGAGCCGCTTTTTCCGATCCGCTTCCTCGGGCAGCGGGATCTTCCGCTTGGGGAACAGGGTGATGACCCCGTCCCGCTCGAGACCCACCAGCACCGCGCACAGGATGGGCAGGCCCAGGAGCCCCAGGCCGCCGAAGACCCTGAGGCCCACGAACATGCACATGAGGGTCAGCAGCGGGTGGAGCCCCACGTGGTCCCCCACGATCCGAGGCTCGATGATCTGCCGGATCACGGTGATGATCACGTACAGGATCAGCAGCCCCACGCCCCGCTTGATGTCCCCGGTGACCAGGGAGATCACCGCCCAGGGGAGCATGATGGTGCCGCTGCCCACCACGGGCAAAATGTCGAACACGGCGATGGCCATGGCGATAAGGACGGAGTATTCCACCCCCAGGATGGTGAGGCCGATGGCCTGCTCCAGGAAGGTGATGAACATGATGAGCACGTAAGAGCGGAGCATCCGGCCCACGGTGGTCTTGCAGTAGTCGAGACCGGCGATGATCTTGTTGTAGTCCTCCTCCTTGATCCGCCGGGCCACGGCCCACTTGAGGAGGCCGAAGTCCAGGGAGATGAAGTAGGTGGCGATGATCATGAACAGCACGTTGAGGAAGCTGGAGGGCAGGGAGGACATGATGCCCGTCACCAGCCGGGTGGATATCTCCGCCACCTTAGAGCGCAACGACAGCAGCACGCTGTTCACCAGCCCCTCCAGCACGCTGACCGCGTTGGGGTCCAGGCGGCTGGTCCACCGGGAGGCCATCTCGGTGAGACTCTCCACCGTGGGGACGATGACCGTGTTGAACTGGGACACGGAGGTCCGAGCGAAGGTGAACAGCTCCGACCCGATGAACAGCGCCAGCACCGCCAGCAGGATGAACAGCAGCGTCACCAAAATGGTGGTCACCAACCGCCGGTTGATCTTCAGCTTTTTCGACAGGAACTCTGCGGGGGAGCGCAGCAGCACCGAGAAGACGAACGCCAGCAAGAAGGGCATGAGCAGGGGCAGCACGTACTTGAACCCCAAAAAGATGAGGCCCAGGATCACCGCCGCGTAGGCGAACTTTATGAGGAATTGTGTCATGCGCTCCTTCGTCATACATCGTTAGTATACCAGCATTCCCCTCGCTCGTCAAAGAGAAAGAACGGAAAGGACCCAGATTCTTTTTCGCGGCGGGGAAAGGGGGCCGAAACTTGTGAAAAAGGTGAAACTTTTGTCAGGCCCCGGCTTGAATATGGCGGCTGGATGAGTATAATGAAATCATGTATTTTCAGCATGACTCGTTGGACATAACCTATCGCCGTCCCCAGGGCGCCGTGAAGGCGGGCCAGGAAGTGGAGCTATCCGTCCGGGCCGCCGACATCTACGGCGAGGTGTTCCTGCTGCTGCAGGATCGGGCGGGGGAGCGGCTGGTGCCCCTGTGGCCCGCGGGGGCGGAGCGGTTCGTGGTGCGCTTTCGGGCCATGGACGAGCCGGGCCTCATGTTCTACGGGTTCCTGATCCGGCAGGACGGCCGGGATTGGTACTACTGCGGCAGGTCCGGCCGGGGCGAGCTGCGGGAGGATCGGGGAGAGCTCTGGCAGATCACCGTCTATGCCGCCGAGTTCGAGACCCCCGCCTGGTTCCGCCGGTCCGTGGCCTATCAGATATTTCCCGATAGGTTTTGCCGCAGCGAGCACGCGCCCATGGCCGCCGGGGCCGCCTACCATCAGCGCATGGGGCGGAAGGTGTACCTGCATAAGAATTGGGCGGAGGAGCCCCTCTATGCCCCCCACGGCGGCAGCCGGAACTACGCCCCGGACGACTATTACGGCGGCGACCTCAACGGCATCCGGGAGAAGCTCCCGTATCTGGAGGAGCTGGGCATCACCTGCATCTATCTCAATCCCATCTTCGAGGCGGACAGCAACCACCGCTACAACACAGCGGACTACAAGCGCATCGACCCCCTGCTGGGTACGGAGGAGGACTTCAAGGCCCTTTGCGCCGAGGCCCGGGAGCGTGGCATCCGCATCATTTTGGATGGGGTCTTTTCCCACACGGGCTCCGACAGCCGGTATTTCGACAAGCGCAACCGGTACGGCAACGGGGCCTACCACCACACCGATTCCCCCTATTTCTCCTGGTACAGGTTCTCCCGCTGGCCCGAACGGTACGAGTGCTGGTGGGGCTTCGACACCCTGCCCAACGTGGAGGAGAAGGAGCCCAGCTACGGCTACTTCATCAACGGTCCACAGGGGGTGCTCCACAAGTGGCTGGAGGCCGGGGCCTCCGGCTGGCGGCTGGACGTGGCGGACGAGCTGCCGGACTGCTTCATTCGAGACGTGCGGTCCCGGGTGAAGGAGGAGGATAAGGATAACGTGCTCATCGGCGAGGTCTGGGAGGACTGCTCCAACAAGCAGGGCCCCGAAGGCCGCCGGGGGTACGTGGACGGGTACGAGCTGGACTCCGCCATGAACTATCCTCTGCGCACGGGCATCCTGCGGTTCCTCAGGGGGGAGGAGAGCGCCTTCGATCTGGAGCGGCGGCTCTGGTCCCTGTTTGAGAATTACCCGAAGCCCTTCCGGGACGCCTGTCTGAACCTGCTCTCGTCCCACGACGAGACCCGGGCCATCACCTTCCTCGCCGGCGGGCCGGACCGGTTCACCGCCACCCGGGCGGAGCAGGCGGCCTTCCATCCCGACGGCCCCACCCTGGCCCGGGCAAAGCGCCTGTTCCTGGCCGGCACCGCCCTGCAGCTCATGCTTCCCGGGGTCCCCTGCATCTACTACGGGGACGAGGTGGGCCTCTTCGGCGGGGGCGACCCCTTCAACCGGCGGCCCTATCCCTGGGGCAGGGAGGACCTGGTCATGCGGGACGTGGTCCGCACCCTCATCGGCCTTCGGCAGGGGAGCGACGCCATCCGGCAGGGCCATCTCAGGATGGGCGCCGTGTCCGGCAAGTGCTTCGCCCTGGTCCGCTATCAAGGGGAGGAGTGCGTGGTGCTGCTGGTGAACCAGAGCGCCGTGCCCGTGTCCGCTGCCATCTATCCGTCCCTCCTCTATAAGGGGGAGGACGGGGACGCGCCCGTGCCCCTCAGCGGCCAGTATACCGAGCTCTTTACCGGGGAAAGCCTGAAGGTGCGCAGCGTGCTCAGCGCCCTGGTCCCCGCGGAAGGATACTGCATCTATCGGAAGGAAACGAACCTATGAGACCCAAACTCCAGCTGGACGAACTGAACAAAGCCCTGCTCATCGCCTGCGGCGTCTGCTATCTAATGAGCTTCGTGCTGAACAAGTACGCCGGGGCCGTCACCGTGTTCCGCCTGCTGTTCGCGGCGGCCGCCGTCTTCCTGGGCATCCGCCTCTTCTCCAAGGACCCGGCCAAGCGGAACGACGAGAACATGAAGTTTCTGGCGGGTTTGACGGCGGTGAAGGAGTTCTTCCAAAAGCCCTTCCGTCATATGGGCAGCGCCCAGGGGCACGCTTCCGCCCAGCCTTCCGGCGGCCTGCTGGACAAATGGAAGCGCCAGTGGCGGGAGTATCGGACCTACCGGTACCTCATCTGTCCCCAGTGTTCCCAGCGGCTCCGGGTCCCCCGGGGCAAGGGCAAGATCCGGGTCACCTGCACCAAATGCCGCAATCAGTTCATTGCCAAAAGCTGAAAACCGGCGTATACTATAGGGAACAACGAAAAGGAGATACAACCATGAAGCAAGTCACCAAAGATATGAACATCCGGGAAATGGTCATGATGGACGAGGGCATCGCCGAGATCCTCATGGGCGCGGGCATGCACTGCCTGGGCTGCATGATGTCCCACTTCGAGAACCTGGAGCAGGCCTGCGCCGTCCACGGCATCGACGCCGACGCCCTGGTGGACCAGATCAACGAGTACCTGGAGGCCCAGGGCGAGTGAGCCCGGCCCCTCTATAGGCTTTCCCCAAGTGGAGCTTCGGACCTAAAGATTGCCGAAGCTCCTCCTTTATACAAAAAAACGCACGGTATTCCATGGGATTTCGTTGACGAGACGAGGAAAAGGGTATATACTTAAAAAAACAAAAGTATTTTCCGTATTGGGGGTGAGCTTATGTTAACTGAGTCACTGTCCCGGGTCATGCTGCGCATGCGGCTGGGATTCATGCGGAAGATGTTCATCACCGTCCGTGAGGAGAGCCAGGATCTGACGCCTATGGAGATCTTCTGTCTGGAGGGTATCGAGACCATGGAGCGGCCCACCATCTCCCAATTCGCCCGATTCGCCGGCATCTCCCAGAGCAACGCCACCTACCGGGTCAACTGCCTGATCCGCAAGGGATACGTGAACCGGGTCCCCTCCGACAAGGACAGGCGGGAGTTCCATCTGGAACTGACGGACAAGTTCAAGGGCTGCGGCCCGGCCTTCGAGCAGAGCTGCCGGGTGCTCGCCAAGCGCATCGCCCTCCATATGACCCGGGAGGAGACGGAGAAGCTCACCGCCGTCCTGGACGATTCCCTGGACAAGTGGAACGCCCTCATGGAGAAGGACGATCTGTTGAAAGGGTAAGGCGCCGCCCCTACAGGGCGCCAAATACAAGGAGAACCTATGATCAATCACGCTGCCGTATCCGAGTTCACCAGCTTCCAGAACATCGAGGTCTGGAACTTCGTCATCATGCTGGCCATCCTTTCCGGAGCCCTGCTGCTGGCGGGGGCCCTTCGGCGGATGATCCCCCTGCTGAGACAGTCCCTGTTGCCCGGCGCGGTGCTGGCGGGCTTTCTGCTGCTGGTGGGCGACGGCATCTACCGGGCCATCACCGGCGTCAGCTTCTTCAGAAGCGGCAACAACCTCATCACCCTGGAGGCCATGACCTACCACGGCCTGGGCCTCGGCGTGGTGGCCATGTCTCTGAAGCAGAGCCAGCGGGCCAGGAACCAGCACCGGAATCGGGAGATCTTCCGCTCCGGCGCCATCACCGTCTGCGGCTATCTTATCCAGGGCGTGGTGGGCCTGCTCATCACCCTGGCTTTCTTCTACCTATTTAAAGGCAAGGTCTTCGCCTCCAGCGGCATCCTGCTGCCCCTGGGCTACGGCCAGGGCCCGGGCCAGGCCTTCAACTGGGGCCTCACCTTCGAGAACAGCTACGGCTTCGTCAACGGCTCCAGCTTCGGCCTCACCGTGGCGGCCATGGGCTTCGTGTCCGCCAGCGTGGGCGGCGTGCTGTACATGAACGTCATGCAGCGGAAGGGGAAGCTGAAGATGCACGAGAACGCCGACGAGGCGGAGAATTTGACCGCTGAAGCCATCACCGGCAAGGGGGAGATCGCCCTCTCCGAGAGCATGGACAAGTTCACCGTCCAGGCGGCCCTCATCCTGGTCACCTACATCCTGGCCTACGGCATCATGAAGGGCATCGACACCGCCTTCGGGGGCATCCCCTTCTATGTGAAGACCCTCCAGTCCACCATCTGGGGCTTCAACTTCCTGTTCGGTCTGCTGGCCTGCGTCATCGTGAAGGCCCTGCTGAAGAGCTTCAAAAAGGCGGGCTGGATGCAGCGGGAGTATCGGAACACTTTCCTGCTGAATCGGATCTCCGGCTGGATGTTCGACATCATGGTGGTGGCCTCCATCGCCTCCATCGACCTCACGGCCTTCGCCCATCCGGAGTTCATCGTGCCGCTGGTGCTCATCTGCGCGGCGGGCGCCTTCGCCACCTTCTTCTTCGTCCGCTTCGCCAGCCAGAAGCTGTTCCCGGACTACGTCCACGAGCAGTTCCTCTGCTTCTACGGCATGCTCACCGGCACTGTGAGCACGGGCCTGATCCTCTGCCGGGAGATCGACCCTCTCTTCGAGACCCCTGCGGCGGAGAACCTGATCTTCCAGAACCTCTACGCCGTGCTTCTGGGCGCGCCTTTCCTCCTGGTCCTGGGCCTCATCGCTCAGAACCAGCCCGCCACCACCTGGCTGGTCTTCGGCATCCTCGCCGTCTACTTCCTGGTCCTCTGCGGGGTGCTGTTCGGGAAGCTCCTCTTCGGGAAGAAGAAAGCGGAATAAACCACGCAAGGCGGGCCCTGTGCCCGCCTTTTTCTATGCGCAACAGCAGGTTGCTTGCCAATCTGCCGACTCCCTGTATACTAATGGTATCGACATCAGGAGGAACGAGCTATGGAACCCTATGAGATTTTGAAGACCCTGCGGGAGAAGCGGGGGCTGACCCAGGAGCAGCTGGCGGAGAAGGTGCTGGTGACGAGGCAGGCGGTGAGCCGGTGGGAAACGGGGGAGACCCAGCCCAACACGGACACCCTCAAGCTCCTGTCCCGGGAATTCGACGTGTCCATCAACACCCTGCTGGGCTCGCCCCGGACCCTGTACTGCCAGTGCTGCGGCATGCCCCTCACGGAGGACGGCATGATCAGCAAGGAGCCGGACGGAAGTTTCAACGAGGACTACTGCACCTGGTGCTATGCGAACGGCACCTTCGTCTACGCCTCCAAGGAGGCCCTGCTGGATTTCCTGCTCCAGCACGCCCCCAACCCGGACAACCAGCCCGAGCCCCAGCGCCGGGCCCTGTACGATGGATACCTCTCCCAGCTCAAGCATTGGAGATAAACGAGCATCAAAAAGAGAAGGCCGACGCCTTCTCTTTTCATGTCCTTTGCTTTACAGCCCCAGGTCCTCCTTCACGATCAGCACGTGGAAGGCTTTCACGGGGCGGGTGGGGGCCTCCAGGATGAAGGTCACGTTGCACATGCGGGCGGTTGTGCGGCAGTCGTGGCACTGGCCCGTTTTGGCGCAGGGGGTGTCCAGACCCAGCCGCCGGGCGTTGGTGGGGCAGGCGTCCCGCTTGATCCGGTCTATGGCCTCGTCGAGGCCGGTGACGATCTTGTTTTTGCCCACGATCACCACCACCTCGTGGGGCCCGTAGATGAGGCCCGCGGCCCGGTTGCCCGTGCCGTCGATGTTGACGAGCCGCCCGTCCGTGGTCAGGGCGTTGCTGGAGCACATGTACACGTCCGCGCCCAGGGCCTTGTCCCGGGCGGCCTGCTTGGCTTCCTTGGCCGCCAGCCAGTGCCAGTAGACCTCGTTGCCGTTGGCCTGCAGAGCCTCGGCCAGGCCCATGTCCCGAACGGTGGCGCTGCCGCCGATGCCAACGCTCTTGGTGCCGATGATTTCAAGGGCAGCCGCCTTGGCCTCCGCCGCGGTGTCGAATACCTCCGGCAGGAACCGGCGGGCCTTCAGAGCCTTTACCAAACCTTCGTAGTCGATGTTTTCCATAGCTCCTCCTTATTTCGAATAGGTGAAGAATCCCTGGCCGGACTTGACGCCCAGCAGGCCGCCCCGGACCATCTTCCGCAGCAGTGGATGGGGCCGATACTTGGGGTCCCCGGTCTCGGATTGCAGCACCTCCATGATGGCCAGCACCACGTCCAGGCCGATCATGTCCCCCAGGGCCAGGGGGCCAATGGGATGGTTGGCGCCCAGCTTCATGGCGGTGTCGATGTCCTCCGCACTGGCCACGCCTTCGGCGTAGACGCCCACGGCCTCGTTGATCATGGGGATCAAAATCCGGTTCACCACGAACCCGGCGGCCTCGTTCACCTCCACGGGGGTCTTGCCCAGGCTCACCGCGATGGCCTTGACCTGGTCCACCAGTTCCCGGGGCGTATTGATACCCGCGATGACCTCCACCAGCTTCATCACCGGGGCCGGGTTGAAGAAGTGCATGCCCACGAGGGGCCTATCGAGCTTCGCCCCGATCTCCGTGATGGACAGGGAGGAGGTGTTGGAGGCAAAGATGCAGGTGGGCTTGGCGATGGCTTGAAGCTCCTCAAAGGTCTGCTTCTTCACGTCCATGCTCTCGAAGGCGGCCTCCACGATGAGATCGCAATCCGAGCAGATGTCCTTAGTGCCGGTGGTGATCCGATTCAGGACGGCCTCTGCCGCCGCAGCGTCCATCTTGCCCTTCTGGACTCGCTTCATGAGCTGATTTTCGATGCGGCCCTTGCCGCGGAGGGCCAGCTCCGCGGTGATGTCGCAGAGCCGCACCTCAAAGCCCTCGCACTGGGCGAAGGCCTGGGCGATGCCGGACCCCATGGTCCCCGCGCCGATGATGCCAACGATCATAGTAACCTCCTATTTGTTGTAAAACTCGATGTTCTTCTGCTTGTTCAAAAAGGCCTGCATGCCCCGCTTCTGGTCCTCAGTCATGAAGCACCCGGAGAACTCCCGGACCTCCGCGTCCAGGGCCTCGTCCATGTCAAGGTCCATGCCCTCGTTCATGGCGGCCTTGCAGGCCCGCACGGCGATGGGGGCGTTTTGGACGATCCGGGCGGCCAGCTTCCGGGCAGCGGGGAGTAGCTCCTCGGCGGGATAGACGGCGTTGACCAGGCCTATAGCCAAAGCTTCCGGGGCCTTCACGGTCCGGGCGGAGAAGATCAGCTCCTTGGCCCTGCCCACACCGATGAGGCGCATGAGCCGCTGGGTGCCCCCGAAGCCCGGGGTGATGCCCAACGTGACCTCCGGCTGGCCGAAAAGTGCGTTTTCGCTGCAGAGCCGGATGTCGCAGCTCATGGACAGTTCGCAGCCGCCCCCCAGGGCGTAGCCGTTGACGGCGGCGATGGTGGGGCAGGGGAAGGTCTCGATCCGGCGGAACACCTCGTTGCCGTGCCGGGAGAAGGCGGCGGCCGCCTCGGGGCCCATGTCCGCCATGGCGGCGATGTCCGCCCCGGCAGCGAAGGCTTTCTCCCCCGCGCCAGTGAAGATGATGCAGCGGACGGTGGCGAGATCGACCCCGTCCAGCGCCGCGGAAAGATCGTCCAAAACCTGCTGGTTCAGGGCGTTCAGCGCCTCCGGCCGATCCAACGTCAATGTCAGGACGGCCCCCTCCTGTTGAGATTTCACAAAGGACATAGGCGCCTCCTCAATCCCGTTCTACGATGGCGGCACAGCCCATGCCCCCGCCGATGCACAGGGTAGCGAGACACTTCTTGGCATCCCGCTTCTGCATCTCGTGGAGCAGGGTCACTAAGATCCGGCAGCCCGACGCGCCTACGGGATGGCCGAGAGCGATGGCGCCGCCGTTCACGTTCAGCTTCTCGGGGTCGAAGTGGAGCTCCCTTGCCACGGCCACGGACTGGGCGGCGAAGGCCTCGTTGGCTTCGATCAGGTCGAAATCCGCCACGGTGAGGCCGGCCTTCGCCATGGCCTTTTGACTGGCGGCCACGGGCCCCACGCCCATGACGGCCGGGTCCACACCCGCCAAAGCCCCCGCCACGAACCGGGCCATGGGCGTAACGCCCAGCTCCCGGGCCTTCTCCTCGGAGAGCAGCACCACCGCGGCGGCCCCGTCGTTGATGCCGGAGCTGTTGCCCGCAGTGACCACGCCGTCAGGCTTGAAGGCGGGCTTCAGCTTCGAAAGGATCTCCACGGTGGTGGTAGGGCGAGGGCCCTCGTCCGTGTCCACCACCACGGTCTGCTTCTTCTGCTTCACGGTGACGGGCACGATCTCGTCCTTGAACCGGCCGGTCTCCATGGCCCTGGCGCATTTCTGCTGGGAGGCGGCGGAGAATTCGTCCAGCTCCTGGCGGCTGATGCACCAGCGCTCGGCTACGTTCTCGGCGGTGATGCCCATGTGGTAGTCGTTGAAGGCGTCCCACAGGGCGTCGTTGACCATGGTGTCCACCAGCGTGCCGTTGTTCATCCGGTACCCAAACCGGGCCTTGGGCAGGGCGAAGGGAGCGTTGCTCATGCTCTCCGTGCCGCCGGCCACCACGATATCCGCATCGCCGCTGGCGATCAGGGCCGCGCCCATATTCACCGCCGCGAGACCGGAGCCGCACACCACGTTCAGCGTCATGGCGGGGGTCTCCACAGGAAGCCCCGCCTTCAGGGCGCACTGCCGGGCCACGTTCTGCCCCAGGGCCGCCTGGATGACGCAGCCCATGTAGACCATGTCCACCTCGCTGGCGGGCACGCCCGCCCGCTTCAACGCTTCCGAAATGACCAGGGTGCCCAGCTCCACGGCGGATTTGCTGCTCAAGGCGCCGCCCATGGTGCCGATGGGGGTCCGGCACGCGCCGGCAAGGACCACGTTCCTCATGTGCAATGGATTCCTTTCCATAATTCTCTAACCATATCATACACCATTTTGCCCCGGAGGGAAAGGGGAGAGCGGAAAAATGCGCGCACAAAAAAGGAGAAGTCCTTGGACTCCTCCTTGCTTCTTTTGCTGTTCAGCTCAATACTTGCGCTTGCGGGCGGCTTCGGCCTTCTTCTTGCGCTTCACACTGGGCTTCTCGTAGTGCTCACGACGACGGACCTCGGCGAGGACGCCACTGCGGGCGCACTTGCGCTTCCAACGCTTGAGAGCGCTTTCCAGGGATTCGTTTTCTCCGACTCTGACTTCCATTTTTTTCCCTCCCCTCCTGAGCCAACAATAGGTGGAAAAATCACCAGCACACCGTGAGATTATACCCGAACGTTATCCATTCGTCAACCCCTTTTTTCGTTTTTGACAATCTGAGCGTTTCAGGCTATACTGGGGCTATCACAGGAGAGGAATTTCTCATATGGCAAAGCTGTATTTTCGGTACGGGGCCATGGGCTCCAGCAAATCCGCCAACGCCCTCATGGTGCGGTATAACTACCTGGAGCGGGGCAAGAACGTGCTGCTCATGAAGCCCTCCACCGACACCCGGGACGGGGTGCACCGCATCCTTTCCCGCTGCGGTCTCGGGGCGGAGTGCACGCTGGTGGAGGATATGGACCTGAAGGCGGTGGAAGCGGGGAAGTATGACTGCATCATCGTGGACGAGGCCCAGTTCCTCACCAAGGAGCAGGTGGAGACCTTCGCCTACATCTGCGACATGTACGACGTGCCCGTGATCTGCTACGGCCTGAAGACTGATTTTCAGGGCAACTTCTTCGAGGGGAGCCACTGGCTCCTGGCCCGTGCGGACGCCATCGAGGAGGTCAAGACCATCTGCTGGTGCGGCAAGAAGGCCACCCAGAACGCCCGGCTGGACGGCAAGGGCGGCATCACCAAGGAGGGCGACCAGGTGGTCCTGGGCGCCAACGACACCTATATCGGCCTGTGCCGGAAGCACTGGCGGCTGGGGGACCCGGGGCCGGGCCTCAGGGCGGAGGACCTGAAACGAAAAGCGGAAGAGAAAAACTGAAGCGGGGCGGCCTGTTCGCAGGGGCCTTCGGCACCATCGCCTTTTTGGCGGTGGGGGTTTGCCTCTGCGCCTTGTTCCTGCTGGTCTACCCCGTAGGCGAGATGAACAGGCTGTTCGAATATGCCCTGGTGATCCTGTGCTTCGCCTTCGCCTGCGGCCGGAGGCGGGGGGATATGGACGGGTTTATGGCCCTGCTGGCCCTGCTGTTCACCGTGGGGGCGGACTTCTTTCTGGTAGCCCTGAAGGAGGAGCAATGGCTCCCCGGCATGGCCCTCTTCTGCTGCGCCCAGCTCTGCTGGGCCCTGCGGCTGTGGGGGATGGAGGACGGGCGGCGGCGGCTTTCCCACGCCCTCACCTGGGCCTGCGTTTGTGGGACGCTCCTGGTGGTGGCGGTGATCCTGGCCCGGGGCGCGGACCCGGTGCTGCTTATGGGCGCGGTGTACGCCTCCTTCCTCGTCACCACCGTCTTCTTCAGCTATCTCACCCCTCGGAACCTTCTCTTCACCCTGGGCATGACCCTCTTTTTGGGCTGCGACCTGTTCGTCGCGGTGAACAACGCCGCCCTCTACCTGGACCTCTCTGCCTATCCTTTGCTCAAGACCCTCCACGACATACCCTTCAACATGATGTGGGCCTTCTACGGTCCCAGCCAGATGCTGCTCTCCCTGTCCTCCGCAGGCGGGAAGCGCTGATTTTTCACCCTTCATCTTGCGTTTTCACCGCCAAAAAGGTATACTATATTGAATCATGGCATGAAAAGGAGCGATTCGATCCATGGAAAACAAACGGCCAACCGGTCACGGTAAAAAAGTCGGTTCCGGCTCCGCCCACGTGGAGAAGGGGGAGAAGGTATCCTCCCGTCCCGTAGGCACGGGGTCCGGACGCACGGGCAGCTTCGATCAGCGCCCCGGGGAGAACCGGGACGGGGAACGGTCCACCGCCGGAAAGCTGGGGCTTTTGGCCCTGCTGCTGGTGCTGCCCAAGAAGTATCGCCGCATCCTGCTCATCGTCATCGCCGTGGTGGCGGTGCTGGGCATGCTGGGCAAGTGCGGCGGCGCCTTCTCCGGCAGCGACGTATCCTACTACCCCGAGACGAACCAGCTCTCCCAGGCCACCGACGCGCCTTACTATACCTATGCGCCCGTGGTCACGGAAGCCCCCGTCTATACCGAGGCCCCGGTGATCACCCCGGCTCCCGTGGTCACCGAGGCTCCCGTGGTCACCGCCGCCCCCGTGGTGGGGGAGGCCAGGGCCAAGCGGGTCGTCCCCAAGGGCAACGGCAAGGACACCGTCACCGTCATGATCTACATGTGCGGCACGGACCTTGAAAGTAAGTACGGCATGGGCACCAGCGACCTCGGCGAGATGGTGAAGGCCACCATCTCCGACAAGGTGAACGTGATCGTGGAGACCGGCGGCTGCCGGGCCTGGAAGAACAACATCGTTTCCAGCTCCGTGAACCAGATCTACCAGGTCCAGACCGGAGGCCTTCGGCGGCTAGAGAGCGACTTCGGCAAGAGCTACATGACGGACCCGAACAACCTGGCGTCCTTCATCCAGTACTGCAAGAAGAATTTCCCGGCGGATCGGAACATCCTGATCTTCTGGGATCACGGCGGCGGCTCCCTCTCCGGCTACGGCTACGACGAGAAGCAGGGCAGCGGCTTCGGCGTCTCCGCGGACACCATGACCCTGCCTGAGATCAAGGCGGCCCTGCAGAAGGGCGGCTGCGTCTTCGACTGGATCGGCTTCGACGCCTGCCTCATGGCCACGTTGGAGACCGCCATGGTCTGCAACGACTATGCGGACTACATGATCGCCTCCGAGGAATCGGAGCCTGGCACCGGCTGGTACTACACCGACTGGCTCACCCAGCTGTCGAAGAACACCTCCGTTTCCACGGAGAGCATCGGAAAGACCATCGTGGACACCTTCGTCACCGCCAGCCAGCGGGCCCAGGCCAACGCTCAGGTGACCTTGAGCGTGGTGGATCTTGCCAAGATGTCGGGCACCGTGCCTCAGGCCCTTCGGAACTTCTCCGCCGCCACCACCAACCTGATCAAGGGCAACAACTATAAGCAGGTAGCGGACGCCCGGGCCAACGCCCGTCAGTTCGCCCGCCAGAGCCGGATCAACCAGGTGGACATGATCGACCTGTGCGAACGGATCGGCACCGCGGAATCCAAGACCCTGGCAGCCGCTCTGAAGGGTTGTGTGGCCTACAACAAGTCCACCATGACCCGGGCCTACGGCGTGTCCGTCTACTTCCCCTACGAGACCCTCAACGGTGTGAAGAACGCCATCAACACCTACAATAACCTGGGCATCGATTCGGAGTATACGAAGTGCATCCAGAGCTTCGCCAGCGTGGGCCAGGGGGGCCAGTTCGCCTCCTCCGCGTCCCAGCAGGGCTACGGCTCCTACTCCTCCGGCGGCGACCTCCTCAGCACCCTTCTGGGCGGCTTTATGGACAGCAGCTCCTACGGCGGCTCCGGCAGCTCCTACGGCAGCTCCGGCAGCGGCTACGGCAGCTCCCCCTATGGCTCGTCCTCGCCTCTGGGCTCCCTGCTGGGGGACTACACCACCAGCGCCGGCTCCGGCTCCTACTCCGCCGGCAACAGCGTGGACGCCTCCACCATCTATGACCTGCTGAACGCCTTCTCCGGCCGGTCCATGCCCGCCGCCCTCGACTGGGTGGATACGGACCTGGTGGCCAGCAAGGCTCTGGACATCTCCGAGAACCGTTTGGATCCCGCCCGGATCACCATCACGAACAAGAACGGTGTGCCGACCCTGGTCCTGACCGACGCGGAATGGGCTCTCATCGAGACCGCCGCCGTGAACGTGTTTGTGGACGACGGGAAGGGCTTCATCGACCTGGGGTACGACAACTATCTCGAGTACGATCAGGACAACGACCTCATCCTGGGCTTCGACGGCACCTGGCTCTGCGTGGACGGCCACCCGGCAGCCTTCTACATGACGGAGGCGGGGGAGGACGGCACCTACGGCCGCATTCCCGCCAAGATCACCCGGAACGGGGAGGAGATGCTGATGAACATCATGGTGTTCATCGACCAGGACGGCGACGCCGTGGTCCTGGGCGCCGATCCCCTCTATGCCGGGGAGACCGAGACCCTGGGCAAGGGCAGCATCCCCCTGGAGAAGGGCGACAAGATCCAGCTCCTCTGCGACTACTACACCTACGACAACGCCTACGAGGGCAGCTACACCCTGGGCAAGGCTTTCACCGCCGGCAGCAGCCTGACGGTGGAGTATCTGGTCTTGGACAACACCGAGCTTACGGTCAGCTACCGCCTCACCGACGTGTACGGTAACGTGTACTGGACGCCGGCGGTCGTCTACTAAGATACGGATCGAAAGCGAGCGCTCCTTTTTAAGGGGCGCTCGTTTTAGAAAGGAAGATGTATGGAATTCGTTTGCAGCGTCTGCGGAAGGCGGGAGAGCGTCGCCACCCGAAAGCCCAAGTGCGGCTGCGGGGGCCTCTGGACGCTGGACTTCACGCCGCCCAAATTCGATTTAGATAATGTGGATAGGGGAGAGTGGAGCCAGTTCCGCTATCGGAAGTTCATGGCATTGGAGGGGGAGACCTGGCGGGGCATCTCCCTGGGCGAGGGCATGACGCCCGTGGTGCGCCTCGACGAGAACGTGCTGCTGAAGATGGACTACATGATGCCCACCCTGTCCTTCAAGGACCGGGGGGCGGCGGTGCTGGTGGCCCACGCGAAGGCCATCGGCGTGGAGAAGGTGGTCCAGGACAGCTCCGGCAACGCGGGCAACGCCGTGGCGGCCTACTGCGCCCGGGCGGGGATCGGCTGCGAGATCTTCGTGCCCGAGGGCACCAGCCCCAAGAAGATCGATATGATCCGCGCCCACGGAGCCACCTGCACCGTGGTGCCCGGCAGCCGGGACCACTGCGCCGACGTGTGCCGGGCCAAGGTGGAAACCGAGGGGCTCTACTACGCCAACCACGTGTACAACCCCTTCTTCTACGAGGGCACCAAGACCTATATCTATGAGGTCTACGAGCAGCTCCATCGCATCCCGGCGAACCTGGTGATACCCGTGGGTAACGGCACCCTGTTCCTGGGGGCCATGAAAGCCCTGGAGGAGCTTTTGGCGGCGGGCTGCATCGACGCCTTCCCCCAGATCATCGCCCTGCAGAGCGAGAAATGCGACCCGCTGCTGCAGGCGGCGGCACAGGGGCGGGACGATCCGGCACCCGTCAAGCCGATGCCCACCCTGGCGGAGGGTATCGCCATCGGCCAGCCCATGCGGGGCGCCGAGATATTGGCCTACGCGAGGAAGCACAGCGTCCGGTTCGTCCACGCTCCGGAGGACCGCATCCTGGAGGCCCGGGCTTTCCTGGCCCGCCAGGGTGTGTACGTGGAGCACACCACCGCCGCCAACTACGCGGCCTATCGGCGGTACTGCGAGCTGTACGGCCCCACCCCCGACACCCTCATCACCATGTGCGGCGCGGGGCTGAAGTCGGATCATTGATGCGACTTTTCTCTTCGGTGAAGAGAAAAGTCGCCCAAAAGAGAAGCTTAAGAATATAAGTGATGCTCTACCATGGCCATACTTATCTTCCTAAGCTTCTCTTTTTCCGCCGCTTTTTTTTCTTCACCGAAGAGAAAAAAGCGGCAAAATAAATAGTTTTATCTCCGTTTCGACTCCACTTCGCTCTCCGGCTGGCCGTCCCACGTGGCGCCCTCCAGATGGACCATCTTCTCCGTCAGGAGCTTAGAAAAGCCGGAAACGATGGCGGAGGAGTAGATGAGCCGCTCCACGTCCACGCTCTGGGCGGCGGGGCTGTGGAGCACATCGTCCCCGGCGGCCCGGACCAGCTGGATGAAGACCAGGCACACGTCGTGATGGGTCTTCACATACTCCTCGTAGATGCGGCGGACCTCGCTTTCGGGCAGGCCCAGGGGCAGCATCTTCTGGATGTAGGGGATGTTCACGCTCTGCTTCAGGGAGCAGACCATGATGAGGTAGGCCATGTGGACCCGGGTGTACTTCTTCTTCACCGGCGGGGGCATGATCTTCAGCCGCACGTAGTTGTTGATGATGCTGGCGGTGATGGCGGCGTTGCCGTGCTCGTCCTCGGGCAAGAAGTTCAGATACCGCTGCAGCAGCATGACCACCTGATCCATGTACAGGTCCATGTCCGGCAGCTCGTCCCACTGGGGCAGGTGAAAGTTGTTGAGATAGTTCTCCCATCGGCGGAGCTTGGCGCCGATCAGCTTCACATCATAAGCCATATGCACGTCTCCTAATATGATATATCAGTATACTCCCTTCCGGTCCGTTTGACAAGAGTGAACGAATTATGGCAAATGAAACATTTTCATGAATCAGTTGACAGAATTATCAGAATGGTTTAATATAATAACAGATATTAGATCAAGGAGACAGACCATATGGCATATCATATTTGGACGGACACCTCGGCGAACCTGCCCGCGCCCCTGTGCAAGAAGCTGGGCATCGGGGTGCTGCCCTTTCATTTCATCCACAACGGCGGGGCGGAGCAGTGCTGCCTGGACACGGACGCCTTCCCCTACGACGATTATTACGAGGATCTGAAGAACGGCGGCGTCGCCACCACCTCCATGATCAATTCCGAGGCCTATCGGGAGATCTTCGAGCGGGAGGCCGCGGCGGGGAACGACGTGCTGTATATCGGCATGTCCTCCGGCATCAGCGGGGCCTACGGCGCATCCGCTTTGGCGGCCCGGGAGGCGGGGGAGAGGTACCCCCAACACCGCTTCGAGGTCTTCGACACCAAAGGCGCTTCCCTGGGGGAGGGCTTGCTGGTGCTGGCGGCCCAAAAGCTCCAGAAGGCGGGGGCGGACCTCCAGAAGGTCATGCGGGAGCTGGATCGGCTTAGGACCCACATGATGCAGATCTTCACCGTGGACGACCTCATGTACCTGAAGCGGGGCGGCCGCATCTCCCGCATGAAGGCGGTCATCGCCTCCGTCCTCAACATCAAGCCCATCCTGCGGGGGGACGAGGAGGGCCGGATCGTGGTCACCAACAAGACCGTGGGCCGGAAGGCCTCCATCCGCACCCTGGCGGACGACCTCATCGAGAACATCGACGAACAGGACGCCTGCGGGGTGGGCATCGCCCAGGCGGGTTGCGCCGCCGACGCCCAGGCCCTGATCGCCCGCATCCGGGCCAAGTTCCCCAGTCTGCCCATCCTGACGGTCCCCTACGAGCCCGTCACCGGCAGCCACGTGGGCCCCGGCGCCGTATAACGAAGAACGAAAAAAAGGAGCTGCCCTCGGGCAGCTCCTTTCGTATGGCGTGGTTACGGATTGGCGGGAGTGACGGCGTTGGTGCCGCCCTGCTCGTTGGCAGTGGCCCGCTTGGCGCAGAAGCTGCACAGCTCGCCCCGGTTGTTCTCCCAGGCTTCCTGCAGGGAGGTGTGGTGCAGGTTTTCCTCGGAGGTGTTGGTCAGGGCCTGGCAGTCGCCGAAGAGGTGATACTTCTTGCCGTAGGTGGTCCAGAAGCAGCCGTCGGGATCCTGGGTGTCGATGTTGTACTCCTGGGTGACCTTGTCCACCTCGTCCTGGGTCACGGGATGATAGTCGGCGGAGACGCCGCCCACCAGCAGCGTGATGGCGGCCAGGGCCGCGATAGCGATCTTCTTGGTCTTGGCGTCCAGCTTGTCGTTCTTCAGGATCAGCACGAGGCCGATGACGAAGAAGATCAGGAAGGCCATGATGAGGCCCAGCTGGTTCCAGATGAACTGGACGACCTTGTTGTGGGACTTGATGGGATGGATGTGGTTGGTCTTCTTCCACAGCAGGGCGGCGCCGATGCACAGGGCCACGGCCACCACGATGTCGATGATCATGGGCGTGTAGTTCTTCAGCACCAGCATCCGCATGGCGCCGAAGGGCAGCTCCAGATCCCCGAGCTGGGGCAGATACATGGCCACGATGGCCAGGGCCCACATGACGAAGGCCAGCACCCGCCACAGGACGGTATTCTTCTTCTTGCCGGTCTCCTTCTCCTCCATCTGCGCGAGAGCCGCCTTCAACGCGGCGGCGGAGGGCTTCTTCGCTTCCGCGGGCTCAGCCTTCTTGGCGGGCGCCTTCTTGGCCGGCTCCTTCTTGTCTTCCGCCTTGGCGGTCTTTACTTTCTTTTCCTCTTCCAAAGTCGAGTTCCCCCTTTTGAGAATGCACCATATATACTATGGATGGAAGCAGTATACCACAAGGTATGGTAGGTTGCAACGGATTCTGAAACAAAATCTGCGATTTTTTTGCATCGCGCATTGATATTCCCTCAGAATTGTGGTATTTTTATGCTATCTTGGAAAGGAGCGTAAAAAGTATGGATTCCATTCGCGGTCTGTTGGATGAAAACACCCTCCAGAGCATCGCCAAAGCGGCGGGGCGGGGGGTCACGGAAAAGCAGGTGGAGGACGTGCTCAACGCCGTCCTGCCCGCCATCGAAAAGGACAGCGCCTCCGGCACCTTGGTCTCCCGCACCAACGCGGCCGTTGAGGAGCAGCAGACCGTCACCCGCAGCGGCGGCACCCGGGCGGGCGGCCTGGACCTTCTGTCCCTGCTGCTGGGCGGGAACGCCTCCACGGCCACCCAAACCGCGGCCAGCAACGCCCACGTGTCCAACGGGCAGGCCAGCAGCATATTGAAGATCGCCGCGCCCATATTGCTGTTCCTGCTCTTGAAGAACAAGCTGGGCGGCAGCTCCAACAGCGGCGGCGGCCTCCTGGGGTCCCTCCTGGGCGGCGGCAGCTCCAACGGGAGCCTGCTCGGGAGCCTCCTGGGCGGCGGCAGCGCCCAGCCCGTGCAGCAGCAGAGCAGCAACGATTCCCTGCTGGGCATGCTCCTGGGCGGCGGCAACGACGCGGACACCAGCGCGGGCAGCAGCCTGCTGGGGTCCCTGCTCAGCGACAGCACCCCGGCCCAACCCGTGCAGCAGCAGAGCGCCGGCAACGGTTCCCTGCTGGGGAGCCTCCTGGGCGGCGGTTCCAGCCAGCAGAGCGGCGGCGGTTCCCTGTTGGGGAGCCTGTTGGGCGGCAGCAGCCAGCCTGCCCAGCAGCAGAGCGGCGGCGGCAGCCTCTTAGGGTCCCTGGTGTCCCTGCTGGGGGACGACACGCCCGCCCAGGCCACCACCTCCACGGGCAAGAAAAAGAAGACCTCCTCCACCTCCGGCAAGAAGAAGACCTCCACCGCCGGCAAGACCTCCTCCACGGCGAAGAAGACCTCCACCACCGCCAAGAAGACTTCCACGACGGCCAAGAAGACCACCGCGAAGAAGACCACCTCCACCAAAAAGACAGAGAAGTAAGGGAGGCGTTCCATGGCAGGTCCGGGCGGGCATTTCGGCCCCAGAGGCTTCCTCACCGAGGAAGAAAAACAAAACATGCCCCGGGTCACCGGGACTTTGATTAAGCGCATCCTGGGCTATCTCAAGCCCTACTGGGTCCAGTTCCTGCTGGTGTTCGTCACCATCCTGCTCTCCTCCGTGGTGGGGCTGCTGCCCTCCATCATCACGGGGCGGATCGTGGACGAAGCCCTCATCGGCCGGGACATGAAGCTGCTCATTGAGCTGCTCCTCATGGCGCTTGGGACGCTGGCCGTGTCCCAGGTGGTCAACGTGCTCTCCGGGTATATCTCCGCCTGGATCAGCCGCCGCATCATCTTCGACATGAAGAACCAGATGTACGACCATTCGTGAGCAACGTGGCCACGGTGGTCACCACGTTGGTGGCCCTGTTCACCATGAGCTGGCAGCTCGCCTGCGTGGGCATCCTGGTGATCCCGCTGCTGATCATTCCCACCCGGAGCGTGGGCCGCACCCGCTGGAAGCTCCTCACCGACAGCCAGGCCAAGAACGACGAGATGAACCAGCTCATCAACGAGACCCTGTCCGTCTCGGGCTCCCTGCTGGTGAAGCTCTTCACCCGGGAGAAGCGGGAATACGAGCGGTTCGTGGCTGTCAACGAGGAGGTCACCCAGCTCGCGTTGAAGGAGGAGCGCAGCGGCCGCTGGTTCCGGGTGGTCATGGGCATGTTCACCCAGATCGGGCCCCTGCTCATCTACTTCGCCGGCGGCTGGTTCATCATTCACGATCTGGACCCCACGCTGACCGTCGGTACCGTCACCGCCACGGTGGCCCTCATCAACCGGCTCTATCGGCCCGTGGAGTCCCTCTTGAACATCCAGGTGGACTTCACCCGGTCGTTGGCCCTGTTCTCCCGGATCTTCGACTACTTCGATCGGGAGATCGCCATCAGCACCCCCGAAAAGACCCTGACCCCCTCCTTCGAGGGGGCGGACATCCGCTTCTACCACGTGCGCTTCGGCTATGAGCCGGAGAAGGAGATATTGAAGGACATCGACTTCACCGTGCCCGCCAGCCGGATGTACGCCATCGTGGGCCCCTCCGGCAGCGGCAAATCCACCATCATCAACCTGATCCCCCGGCTCTACGACGTGTGGGGCGGGGCGGTGACCATCGGCCGGGTGGACGTGCGGGACATGGACCTCACCTACCTCAGGAGCCAGATCGGCATGGTGACCCAGGACACCTACCTCTTCAACGGCACCATCCGGGAGAACCTGCTTTACGCCAAGGAGGACGCCACCGAGGAGGAGATCGTGGCGGCCTGCAAGGCGGCCAGCATCCACGACTTCATCCTCAAGCAGCCCGACGGCTACGAGACCATGGTGGGCAACCGGGGGTTGAAGCTCTCCGGCGGCGAGAAGCAGCGGCTGAGCATCGCCCGGGTCATCCTGAAGGACCCCAAGATCCTGATCCTGGACGAGGCCACGTCGGCCCTGGATTCCATCTCCGAAAGCGCCATCCAGGAGGCCCTGGAGACGTTGATGGCGGGCCGGACCAGCATCGTCATCGCCCACCGGCTCTCCACCATCCTGGCGGCGGACGAGATATTGGTCCTGTCTGGCGGCGTCATTCAGGAGCGGGGCACCCACGATTCCCTCCTTGCCCAGGGCGGCGTCTACAAGGAGCTCTACGAGACCCAGTTCAAGCTGGTGTTGGATAGGGAGATGGAGAAGCAGAAGGCGGAGGAGCAAGGGCAGGAATGACCCCATCCAAAACGAACGACCGGCGCACCCAAGGGCACGCCGGTCGTTTTTTTCTTCCTTTTATATATCTGCTATGGCTGGCTCCAGGATGCGGGCGAAGGCTTCGAGGCCAGCTTTGTCCGCCTCGTTGAAGCGGTGCAGCAGGGGGGAGTCGATGTCCAGCACGCCGAAGACCCGGCCGTCCCTGTGCAGGGGCACCACGATCTCCGACCGGGAGGCGGAATCGCAGGCGATGTGGCCGGGGAAGGCGTGTACGTCCGGCACCAGCTGGGTCGAATCCGTCCGGGCGGCGGCCCCGCAGACCCCCTTGGTCAGCGGTATCTCGATGCAGGCGGTCTTGCCCATGAAGGGCCCCAGCACCAGCTTGTCCCCTTGGAGCAGGTAGAACCCAGCCCAGTTGATGCCGCCAAGATGCTCCCAGAGCAGGGCGGCGGCGTTGGACAGGTTGGCCAGGGAATGGGGCACCCCCTCCACCAGGGAGGCGAGCTGGGCGTTCATGGTGTCGTAGTCCGCCGCCTCGGGCTGCAGGAACCCCATGGCGTGCATGGCCCGGGCGATGATGTGGGCGTGGTCGAAGGCCAGGCCCCCCGTGTCCAGGATGGAGAAGGCGTAGCTGCCGTCCCGGACCAGCTTCGCTTCGAAGCGCTCAGGGCCTTCAAAGGACAGGGTCAACACCCCCTGGGCCCAGCGGCTGTTCACGGTGAACCAGGCCGTCTCCCGGGCGTCGTCCCCGGCCTGGGGTTCCTGCCCATCCTCCGGTAGAAGGGTGGCGAAGCCCTCCGACATGGTCCAGGCCCGCTTATCCCGGCCCGGCAGGGAGAAGAAGCCCACGGGGGTCAGGGCGAGGCCGGAGAGCCCCGTCTCCTCCCGCAGCTCTCGGACGGCGGCCCCGTCCACGGTCTCCCCGGGCTCCGAGAAGCCCCCCGGCAGGGCCCACTTGCCCAGGAAGGGGTGGCCCCCTCGGCGGATGAGCAGCAGCTCGTGGCCGACAGACGTCTCCCGGAACACGGCCACGTCCGCCGTCACCGAGGGCCGTTCGTAGTCCCCGACTCGATAGCTGGCCAGATATTCCGCCTCGGTCAATCCGTTCCTATCCAAAAGCTCCATAGACGATCCACCTTCCTTTTGCGCCTATTCTACCACGGCCCCGTCCCCAACACAATGCCGGGGACAAAAAAGAACTGCCGCAGAGGTCTGCGGCAGTCCGTAGAGGGGGAGAGGGAATCAAGTCACTTGAAGAGTTTGCGCATGATCCAGATCAGGAGGCAGGAGCCGCCGATCCCGATCAGGATGCTGGTGATCCAGCTGGTGGGTTCCACGCCGATCAGGCTCCCCAGCCAGCCGCCCAGGGCGCCGCCCAAGAGGCCCAGCACGATGTTCCGGATAAGTCCGCCCTTGCTGTGCATGATCTTCCCGGCCAGCCAGCCCACCAGAGCGCCGATCAACAGAGAAACAAGGATATGCATAGCTTTTTACCTCCTTTGCTTTGTTGCCTGCATTGTAAACCTGGGGGGCCCCCTTGTCAATCGGTCCACAAAAATGTCACATCCTGGCCCCACTGTGGAAATAATCAGGCGGCG
>CACXNN010000023.1:0-15160 GCA_902768995.1 uncultured Eubacteriales bacterium
AGGATGGCGGCCTCGTTGAGCACGTTCTCTAAATCGGCGCCCGTGAACCCAGGCGTCCGCTGGGCGAGAACGGCCAAATCCACGTCCGGCTCGAACTTCTTGTTCCGGGCGTGGACGTGCAAAATGGCCTCCCGGCCCTTCACGTCGGGATAGTTCATGGTCACCTGCCGGTCGAACCGGCCCGGCCGCTGCAGGGCGGGGTCCAGGATGTCCGGCCGGTTGGTGGCGGCGATGACGATGATCCCCTCGTTGGGGGCGAACCCGTCCATCTCCACCAAAAGCTGGTTCAGCGTCTGTTCCTTCTCGTCGTGGCCGCCGCCCAAGCCAGCGCCCCGCTGCCGGCCCACGGCGTCGATCTCGTCGATGAAGATCACCGCGGGGGTGCTCCTTTTGGCTGTGTTGAACAGGTCCCTGACCCGGGACGCGCCCACGCCCACGAACATCTCCACGAAATCGGAGCCGGAGATGGAGAAGAAGGGCACCTTGGCCTCCCCCGCCACGGCCTTGGCCATGAGGGTCTTGCCGGTCCCCGGCGGGCCCACCAGCAGGACGCCCTTGGGTATCCGGGCGCCCACCTCGGAGAACCGCTGCAGCTCCAGCTTCTCCTCGTCGGCCCCCGCCACGTCCTTGAAGGTGATGGGGTTCTGCCCCGGGGCGTACTCCCGGGCCCGGGACCGACCGAAGTTGGCCATCTGCTTGCCGCCGCCCTGCTGCCGGTACATGAACCACATGAACAGGGCCATGGACCCGAACAGCAGCACGTAGGGCAATATCACCACCAGCCAGCTCTGGCCCTTGGGCTGGACCACGGTGTAGGTGAAGGGATAGTCCACGGAGGACACGGCGTCCGCGTCCTTCCCCTGCATCTTGGCGATGAGCAGGGACATGTTCTTGCTGAACTCCTCCTCCGAGCAGGTGAAGGTGAAGTCCGCCCGGTTGGGGAGGTCCTTGATGGTATAGTTCGACCCGGTGTAGAGGCCGGTGTAGAGGCCGGAGCCCAGCGTCTCATGGACGGCCTGGACCTTCTTGTCCTCCACCAGCTTCACGAAGTCCTGGAGCGTGATCTCGTCCGGGGTCTTGGTGGTGAAGCCGCCCGAGATCATGTACAGGATCAGGGCGCCCATGAGCACCCAGATCAGCAGGGTCGATAGTCCTTTTCTCGTCTTGGGATTCAATGGATGTTCTCCTTACGCAGGGCCGTCCCCTGCCGGTTTATTGTTCTTCGTACACCCGGGGGCTCAGCACGCCCACATAGGGCAGATTCCGGTAGTAGCCCTTGTAGTCCAGGCCGTAGCCCACCACGAACTTGTTGGGGATGGTGAACCCGCAGTAGTCCGGCGTGATCTCGCACTCCCGGCGCTCGGGCTTGTCGAGGAGGGCGCACACCCGCAGGGAGGCGGGCTTGCGCTCGGACAGCAGCCGGGTCAGGTAGGAGAGGGTGAGGCCGCTGTCCATGATGTCCTCGGCGATGATCACGTGCTTGTTCGTGATGCTGCTGTCCATGTCCTTGTTGATGCGGACGATGCCGCTGGTCTTCTGGGCGTCGCCGTAGCTGGAGATGCTCATGAAGTCCATCTTGAGATGGATGCTCATGGCAGGACGCACAGCAGGATCACGTCCTTGCCCGCGTACTCCCGGCTGATCTGCTCGCCCAGCTCCTTCACCCGAGTCTTGATCTGCTCCTCGGTGACCAGCACCTCGGCGATGTCCTTGTTCATGAATTCAGGTCCCCAGTTCTTCATGACGTTCTTCCCCCTTCGTAAAGATGATATGCAGGATACGCTTGGTCCCGTTGGTGATCTTCGCCCGGTCCGCCACCGTGCCGCCGGGGACGAACAGGAGCCCCGCCTGGTCGCAGACCAGGGGCGTCTGCCGGTCCCGGCCGTACAGCTTCCGGTCCGTATAGTAGTCCGAGAGGAGCTTGCTCCCCCCCATGCCCAGGGGCGCGAACCGTTCCCCGGGCCTGGCTTGCCGCAAAACGAGCCACCCGGTGATCTTGTCCCCGTCCAGATACGCCTCGTGGGCCGGACAGGGGATGGCCGCTTTCTCCGCCCAGCGGGCCTCGTACACGCCCCAGGGGGTGGCCAGGGGCCTGCCCATGGGCAGTTCCGCTTCGAAGGGCTCCGCTTCCGATACAGGGCCGATACTGAGCCGGTCCCCCTCCGCCCGGGCGATCAGGCCCCCTCGAAGGGGCGCCCACCGGCCCGAGGGCTGGGCGAACAGGTCCGTGAGCCGGGTCACGTCCGCTTCGGTGAAATCCTCCGTCACCCCGCGCAGGAGCAGCAGGGCCGCCCTGTTTTGGAGCACCGGCGGCAGCGCCGCCAGGGCCTTGCGGCTGCCCCGGGCCTCGTCCAAAGCCCGCTGCGCCAGGCTGTCCAGGAACTCGTCCTCCGCCCTAAGCTTGTCGGCACAGGCAGCGATATGGGCCGCCGCCTGGGGATTTATGGCTGTGAGGGCCCCCATGCCCTCCTGCCGGAGCCGGTTCCGGCTGGCGTCCAACAGGGCGTTGGTGCTGTCCAGCCGGTAGGGCTGATGCCCTTCGGCCAGGTACGCCAGGATCTCGTCCCTGCCCACGCTGAGCAGGGGCCGAATGAGGTCGCCCCGCCTCGGGGCCATGCCCGTAAGGCCGGCCATGCCGCTGCCGCGGACCAGGTGCAGGAGCACCGTCTCCGCCTGGTCGTCCCGGTGGTGGCCGAGGGCGATCACGTCCGCGCCCAGGGCGTCCTTCAGCCGCCGAAGGAAGGCGTATCGGAGCTGTCGCGCCGCCGTCTCCAGGGAGAGGCCCTGGCTCCTTGCCAAGGCGGGCGCGTCCCCGCTTTCGCTGAACAGGGGCACCCCCAGCTCCAGGCACGTCTTCCGGCAGAAGCAGAGGTCCGCCCGGGCCTCCGCGCCCCGGATGCCGTGCTCGTAATGGGCCGCGTACAGAGGGCCGATCCGCCCCTCGTCCCGGAGCCGCCGCAATTCCAGCAGCAGCGCCGTGGAGTCGGGCCCGCCGGAGAATGCGCACACCACAGCCTCCCGCCCGTGAAGGCGGCAGGCCGTCAGCGTTCGTTCCGTCAAGAGCAGCATGGATACCAGACCCCGATTATAGTTATATATATCATACCCTTTGCGCCGCTTTTTGACAAGTATTTTTTAAAGGAATGAATGAAAGCACGCACCCTTTCTTTCAAGAAAGGGTGCGACCCAAAGAACTTTATATGGGATAAGGGGATCAGTTGACAACATTCACTGGCTTACCTTCCAATACGCCCCGGATGCTGTCCGCGGTCACGTCCACGATCTTCTGCCGGGCCTCCACGGTGGCCCAGGCGGAGTGGCCCGTGAGATAGCAGTTGGGCGCTTTCAGGAGGGGGTTGTGGATGTCGATTTCGTTCACCAACGACCCCCGGGCGGTGTTGATGAGCAGGACCCCGTCTTTCATTTGGGCGATGGTCTCGGCGTTGATAAAGCCCATGTTCTCGGCGGTGGCCGGGCAATGGAGGCTGATCACGTCCGACGCGGCCAACAGCTCCTCCAACGGCACCTGCTTGCCGGGAAAGGCGGGATGCTCGTGCCGGGCATACCCCAGCACCCGCATGCCGAAGGCCAGCCCCACGGCCGCCACCCGGGACCCGATGGCCCCGCAGCCCACCACGCCCAGGGTCTTCCCCTCCAGGGCCATGGGCGTCCTCTCCCACCAGCAGAACTCCGGGCAGGCGGTCCAGGCCCCCTGGCGGATGCGGGCGGTGCTTTGATACGTCCGGCGGGTCATCTCCAGCAGGAATCCAAACACGCTCTCCGTCACGCCCCCGGCGGCATAGCCGGGCACGTTGCACACGGGGATGCCCAGGGCCCGGGCGGCCTTCACGTCCACCACGTCGTACCCCGTGGCGAGGACGCCAATCATCTTCAGGGAGGCCGCCCCCTTCAGGGCGTCGGCGGACAGCTTCACCTTGTTGGTTAGCACCACGTCCGCCCCCCGAAGCCGCTGGGGCACCAGCGCCGGGTCCGTCCTATCGTAGAGGGACAGGGTGCCCAACGCCCGCCAGGGGCTCAGGTCCAGCTCCTCCACCTTCAGGGTCTTTGCGTCCAGGACCACGATCTGCATAGGTTTTCTCCCTTTTTCGTCACTTTCAGCCCCATTGTAGCCCCTCGGGGAGGGGGCGTCAAATGAACATTCCTTGAACGCTGGCGGGGACAAGTTGCCAAAAATGCGGAGATATGGTAATATATACGATAATCATTATCAACATGGGGGCAAAGATATGTTCATCATTGTGGTCGGCCAGGGCAAGGTAGGGACCACCCTTTCGTCCCAGCTGTGCGCCGAAGGCCACGACATCGTCACCATCGACAACGACGATCGGGTGCTCAAGAAGCTCCAGGAGACGCTGGACGTAGCCACCCTCTGCGGCAACGGCGCCGCCGGCTCCGTGCTGGAGGAGGCGGGCGCGGCCCGGGCGGACCTGCTGATCGCCTGCACCGACAGCGACGAGGTCAACCTCCTGAGCTGCATGGTGGCCCGGAAGCTGGGCACCAGGAACACCATCGCCCGGGTCCGGAACCCGGAGTACGACAGCGACTTGCGGCTTCTAAAGGACGAGTTCCACATCTCCCTCAGCATCAACCCGGAGCTCACCTGCGCCCGCGAGATCTTCCGCATCCTCCGCTTCCCCGCCTTCCTGAAGCGGGAGACCTTCCTCCGAGACAAGGCGGAGCTGGTGGAGCTGAAGGTGGCCCCCGGCAGCAAGCTGGACGGGCTCAAGCTCATGGACCTGAGGCGCATCACCGACGAGAAGGCCCTGATCTGCGCCGTGGAGCGCCAGGGCGAGGTCACCATCCCCGACGGCACCTTCGTGCTCCAGGGGAACGACCGCATCTCCATCACCGCGGAGGCCTCGGGCCTGGTCCGGTTCATGAGCGATCTCAAGCTCTCCACCCCCAGCATCCGTAAGGTCATGATCGTGGGCGGCAGCCGCATCGCCATCCACGTGGCCCGGATGCTGCTGCGGAACAAGATCCGCGTCACCATCATCGACAACGACGAGCAGAAGTGCAAGCTTCTCACCGACATGCTCCCCGAGGCCACCATCCTCTGCGGCAACGGCTCCTTGCAGGAGGTGCTTCTCGAGGAGGGCGTGAAGGACACGGACGCGGTGCTGGCCCTCACGGGCTTCGACGAGGAGAATTTGACCATCTCCATGTTCGCCAACTATCTGAAGGTGCCCAAGACCGTCACCAAGATCGACCGGACGGAGCACCTGGAGGTCTACACCAACGCCGGCATCGACACCATCGTCTCGCCGAAGCTTTTGACCGCCAACGAGATCGTCCGCTACGTCCGGGCCATGGGCAGCCGGTCCGGCCAGTCCATGCTGGCCCTGAGCCGGTACATGGACGGGCGGGTGGAGGCCATGGAGTTCGTGGTCCCCGCCGGCGCCAGCTACTGCGACATCCCCTTCAAGGCCCTCCAGACCCGGAAGCGGAAGAACACCCTGGTGGCGGCCATCGCCCGGAACCGGCAGCTCATCATACCCAGCGGCAACGACTGTCTGTTGCCCGAGGATCGGGTGGTGATCGTGGCGCCCCGGGACGTGACCATCTCCGAGCTTAAGGACGTGTTCCCGGGAGGCAGCCTATGAACGGCCGGGCCGTCCGATACTTCATCGGCCATATCCTCCGGTGGGAAGCCATCTTGATGCTCCCCGCCCTCATCATCGCCATCATGGACAAGACCTGGGGCGCGGTGAACGGATTCCTCATCACCATGCTGGCCCTGCTCCTCTTCTCCTCCCTGCTGCTGTTTATCGGCCAGAAGGGGGACCACAGCATGCAGGCCCGGGAGGGCTTCGTGATCGTGGGGTTGAGCTGGGTGCTCATGTCCCTGTTCGGCGCGTTGCCCTTCGCCATCTCCAGGGAGATCCCCCGGTACGTGGACGCCGTCTTCGAGACCGCCTCCGGCTTCACCACCACGGGAGCCAGCATCCTGACCAACATCGAGGGCCTGTGCCGGGGCTTGCTGTTCTGGCGCAGCTTCACCCATTGGATCGGCGGCATGGGCGTGCTGGTGTTCGTCATGGCCATCATCCCCCTTTCAAAGGGCAGCGGCGAGAGCATGCACCTCCTCAGGGCCGAGAGCCCGGGGCCGGACGTGGGCAAGGTGTCCCCCACCATGCGCAAGACCACCCGGGTCCTCTACGCCATCTACTTCGGCATCACCCTGCTGACCTTCCTGCTGCTGGTCCTGGGCGGCGACCCGGCCTTCGACAGCTTCTGCAACGCCGTAGGCGCGGCGGGCACCGGCGGTTTCGCCATCAAGAACGCGGGCATCGCGGCCTACGGCCATTACACCCAGACGGTCCTGTCCTTCGCCATGATGGCCTTCGGCGTGAACTTCTCCGTGTACTACCTGATCCTCACCCGGCAAACTAAGCGGGCCCTGCAGGACGAGGAGCTCCACTGGTACGTGGGCATCATCCTGGGGGTGCTGGTGATCCTGGTCCTCAACACCCGCAAGCTCTTCCCCAGCCTGGGCGAGGCGATCCACCACGTGTTCTTCACCATCTGCTCCATCATCACCACCACGGGCTTCTCCACGGTGGACTTCAACCTGTGGCCGGAGCTCTCTAAGTGGATTTTGGTGCTCCTCATGTTCATGGGCGCTTCCGCCGGCAGCACCGGCGGCGGCATGAAGGTGAGCCGCATCCTGATCCTCATCAAGAGCCTGAAGAACCAGATCGCCTCCATGCTCCGGCCCCGGAGCGTCCACGTGGTGCGGCTCAACAAGAAGATGGTGGACGATTCCACCGTTCGGGGCGTCCACGTGTTCGCCCTGGCCTACTTCTTCATCCTGGCCGTGTCCGCCCTCATCGTGTCCTTCGACAACTACGACGGCGTCACCACGTTGACCTCCGTCATCGCCTGCATCAGCAACATCGGCCCCGGCCTCAATATGGTGGGCCCCACGGGGAACTATTCCGCCTTCTCGGACCTCTCCAAGATCGTCCTGTCATTGGACATGCTCTTCGGGCGTCTCGAGATCTTCCCCATGCTGCTCCTGTTCGCCCCCATGGCCTGGAGAAGAAACGGCTGATTCTTCGCAAACCAAAAGGACTCCGTCGAAAAGGCGGAGCCCTTTTTTTCTCTCCCCAAGGGGGAGAAAAAAAAGAGAGAGCATCCCCCTGGGGGGATATATATGCTCTCTCTCGTCTTTGTCCTTGTCCTTGTCCTCGTCTTTGTCTTTGTCTTTGTCCTTGTCCTTGTCTTTGTCCTTGTCTTTGTCCTTGTCTTTGTCTTTGTCTTCGCTGGTTTCCTGCCTGTTTCAGATAGATTTCTATCGATACGGATAGATTTCTATCGATACGGGCCCGTTCGTTCACAGCCTGTCCAGGTAGTCACCGAGGGCGGCGAGATCCGGGAGGACGGGGACGCCCATGGCTTCGAGCCGGGCTCGGCTCTGGTGGCCGCCCTCCAGGAGCACGCAGGGGCAGCCGATGGCGGAGGACACCTCGAAGTCGTGGTCCGTGTCGCCGATGAACAGGGTCCTTTCCCGGGGAATGCCCTCTCTTTCGATGAAGTCCCTGGCGAGGGCCGCCTTGGAGAAGGCGTAGTGGTCCGTGAGTCCCAGCTTCCGCTCGAACCGGTCCCCCACGTCCCCAAAGGCCGCCACCTGCTCCACCAGCTGATCGTACCGGGTGGCGGACAGGAGCACCTGCCGGTAGCCCTCCCCCTTCAGCCTGTCGAGGAAGGGGACGATGCCGGGCCGCAGCAGGGCGGTCCGGTAGAGCTTGTCGTACCAAATGATGAACTCGTCGGCCACGTGCTCGTAGGGCTCGTCCTGGGGGCCGAAGCGGTAGCCCATCTTCTCGTAGTAGCTCTTGATGGGGAAGCCGAAGACCGCCCGATAGGCGTCCATGTCCGGCAGCGTGGGGATGCCCCGCTCCGAAAGCATGATGTTGGCGATGTTCCTGCAGACCAGGGCGTCGTCCAGTATGGTGCCATTCCAGTCCCAAATCAAAAGTTCCGGCTTCATGTGCCCCTCCCGGTGGATAGTGGATTTAGTATACCTGACCTTCCCCCGTATTGCAAGAGCCCACAATTATTCACACTCTATTCACCGGCCCCCGGACCCCGGCGGCCTTGCCAAGGGGTAGGCGCGGGTGTATACTTATAGTTGAAATAATATGGGGTAACATGTGCCCCCTTGCAGGAGTGAAACGCATTGGCACAGAAGAAGAAAACCGCCCCCAGCGGCGGAAAAAAGAATACGAAAAAGACCGCGGCGAAGAAGCCTGCCCAGCCTAAGCTGACGGCGGCGGAGCGCCGGGAACAGAAGGAGGAAGCCATCCGGGAGGCCACCGTGTCCCAGCGGGTGGGCGCGGAGGTCTTGGGCGTGGTGCTCATAGCCCTGGGCGTGCTTCTCGGTCTATACCTCTATCGGGCCACGGAAGCGCCCCTGGGGGTGGCCCTGCAGAAGGTGCTCTTCGGGGCCGTGGGCGTGGTGGCCTTCGGGCTGCCGCCCTTCCTGCTGCTGCTGGGCATATTCTCCATCGCCGGGCGCAAGCGGATGCCCGCCTCGGGCCGGCTGCTGGTGTGCGTGCTGCTGGTGGTGTTCGTGGCGGCCCTTACCCAGCTCTTCACCAACTACAGTGCCCGGGACGCCGAGGGCAAGGCCATCCCCATCGCCAAGTTCATCGTGGACTGCTTCGATCGGGCGGTCCACGCCATCAGCGCCCCGGAGAAGGTGGGCGGCGGCGTCATCGGCGGCCTCCTCTGCTACGTGCTGGAGCTGATCGGCGGCCGGACCCTGTGCGGCGTGGTGGTGGTGGCGGGCATCGTGGTGTGCCTGCTGTTCATCACCCGCATCAGCCTCAAGACCTTCCCGGAGCTGCTCAAGAACAAGATGGCCACCGCCATCGAACGGCTGGATGCGGAGGCCCCGGAGGACGATTACGACGAGGTGGCCTCGGAGCCCAACGCCCTGCCCGCCCGGAAGCAAAAATCCCTGTTCATCCAGTCCGTGGAGGACCAGAAGCAGGCCTCCGTCCCCGAGGTGGACCCGGACAAGCTGGGGCATCTCGAAGACATCCCCCAGCCCGGCGGCAAGCCTGCGCCTAAGGCGGAGCCCGCCCCCCGAAAGAAGAGCAAGGTCCCCTTCGACGAGGCCTTCTTCGTGCCGGAGGCGGAGGAGCCCAAGAAGCGGCCGGAAGGCGAGGACGACCTCTCCTTCTTCCCCTCGGGCGGCCCCCTGGCCCGGAAGCCCAAGACCGTGGGCCCCGCCTTCGTGGACGAACCCATCGACGACGTGCTGCGGCTCCCCGGCGACGGGCCCCTGCCCGCCAACAAGCCGGTGCCCGATCTGACCCCCCCGGCGCCCAAGGAGGAGCTGTTCAAGATGCCGCCCCGGCGGTCCAAGATGAGCCGCCCGGCGGAGACGCCGGCCCCGGCGGCCCCGGAGGCCCCCACGCCCTTGGAGGACGTGTCCATCTTCGGCCAGGCCCCCGAGGCGGAGGAGCCCAAGCCCCTCCGGCCCGCCGATCCCTGCGATCGCCCGGCCGAAGCAAAAACACGTCCGGTCGATCCCAAGAACATGACCATGGACGATCTCAGGGCCTTCACCGAGGCCACCCCCTACGAGGAGGGGGAGGCGCCCCTGCCGGAGCCGGAACGGGCCCCCGACAAGAAGTTCGTATATCACGACGAGGCCACGGGCGAAGCGTTGCCGGAGCCCATGGAGGCCCCCGTCATCGAGTATCAGCGGCCCAGCCTGGACGTGCTGAAGACTCCGGAGAAGAACTACCGCACGGCCTCCGAGACCCCGGAGAAGACCATGGACCTGCTGATCGAGACCCTATCGAGCTTCAACATCGAGTGCCGGCCCCTGGGCTGGTCCGTGGGCCCCGTGGTCACCCGGTACGAGCTGCAGCCCGCCCGGGGCGTGCGGGTGAACCGGATCACCACCCTCTCTAACGACCTTGCTTTGGCCCTCGCCGCCCCCCGGGTGCGCATCGAGGCCCCCATTCCCGGCAAGGCCGCTGTGGGCGTGGAGGTGCCCAACAAGACCGCCGCCACGGTGCTGCTGAAGGAGATCATCGACACCGACGAGTTCAGGAACGCCAAGTCCCCCGTGACCATGGCCATCGGCAAGGACATCGGCGGCAAGATCGTGGTGGCGGACCTTGCGAAGATGCCCCACATGCTGATCGCCGGTTCCACCGGCTCCGGCAAGTCCGTGTGCATCAACGACATCATCCTGTCCATGGTCTACAAGTCCGCCCCCGCGGACCTCAGGCTCATCATGGTGGACCCCAAGCAGGTGGAGCTGTCCGTGTACAGCACCCTGCCCCACCTGCTGATCCCCGTGGTCACCGACCCCAAGAAGGCCGCCAGCGCCCTCCGCTGGGCCGTCAACGAGATGACCATGCGGTATAAGAAATTCAGCGACCGGGGCGCTCGAGACCTGGCCCGCTACAACGAGATCCAGGAGGAGGAGCGGAACCGGCTGCCCCGGATCGTGGTCATCGTGGACGAGCTGGCCGATCTCATGATGGTGGCGCCCGACGAGGTGGAGGACTGCATCTGCCGCATCGCCCAGCTGGGCCGGGCGGCGGGCATCCATCTCATCGTGGCCACCCAGCGGCCCTCGGCCGACGTCATCACCGGCCTCATCAAGGCCAACATCCCGAGCCGGGCGGCCTTCGCCGTCAGCTCCGCCATCGACTCTCGGATCATCCTGGACAGCACCGGCGCGGAGAAGCTTCTGGGCCGGGGCGACTGCCTCTTCCACCCCAACGGGGCGGCCAAGCCCACCCGGCTCCAGGCGGCCTTCGTCTCCGACGAGGAGGTGGAGGCGGTGGTCAACGATATCAAGGCCAAGAACGGCGGCGAGCAGCAGTTCGACAGCGAGGCCGAGCAGGCCATGTCCGGCGGCGGCGGCGCCAAGGGCGGCGTCTTCGGCGAGGGCAAGCAGGAGGACGATCTATTGGGCGAAGCGGTCCGGATCGTGCTCGATTCCGGCCAGGCCTCCATCTCCATGATCCAGCGGAAGCTCCGGGTGGGTTACGCCCGGGCAGCCCGGCTGGTGGACATGATGGAGGAGCAGGGCTACGTGTCCGGCTTCGACGGCAGCAAGCCC
This sequence comes from uncultured Eubacteriales bacterium, assembly GCA_902768995.1. Taxonomy (GTDB): domain Bacteria; phylum Bacillota; class Clostridia; order Christensenellales; family CAG-138; genus RUG472. The sequence continues at coordinate 11,117 of CACXNN010000023.1, forward strand.
CGGAAGGTGCTCATCAAGCGCTCCCAGTGGGAGGCCATCTTCGGCGACGGGTCCGGCAGCTATTCGGACGACGACGCTGCTGAGGACGACGAGGCCCCCTGGGACGCGCGCTCAATGAGCGCTGACGAGGAGAAGGCATGAAGGTAGGCGTCATCAGCCTTGGCTGCGCCAAGAATCAGGTGGACACGGAACGGATGCTGGGCCTTTTAGGGCGGTTCGGCTACGCTTTCACCCCCGACCCCAGCGAGGCGGAGGTTCTGATCGTGAACACCTGCGGGTTCATCGACCCGGCCAAGGAGGAAAGCATCAACACCATCCTGGAGATGGCTCAATATAAGGAACGGGGCCGCTGCCGGGTCCTGGTGGCAACGGGCTGCCTCACGGAGCGGTATCGGGCGGAGCTTTTGGAAGAGCTGCCGGAGATAGATATCCTGCTGGGGGTCCGGGAGTACGAGAAGCTCCCGGGGCTCCTCTCCGAGAAGCTGGGCCAGCCCCTGCCCAAGATGAGCTGCAACCTTTCGGACCGGCTGCTGACCACGCCCCCCTACCGGGCCTTTTTGCGCACCGGCGACGGGTGCAACAACCGCTGCACCTACTGCGCCATCCCCCTGATCCGCGGGAATTTGTGCTCGGAGCCCATGGAGCAGCTCATCGACGAGGCCAAGGCCCTGGCGGATCGGGGTGTCACGGAGCTCACCGTCATCGCCCAGGACACCTCGGGCTACGGGGTGGACCGGTACGGGAAGTCCATGCTGGTGCCCCTGCTGAAGGAGCTGAACGGCATCGACGGTCTCCACTGGGTCCGGGTCCTCTACACCTACCCGGACACGGTGAACGAAGCCCTTTTGGACACCCTGGCGGAGGGAGAGAAGCTGATCCCGTATCTGGACATCCCCCTGCAGCACATCGACGACGATATCCTGCATCGCATGCACCGGCGGGGCAGCGGGGCCTATATCCGGAGCCTCCTCGACTACCTCTACAAGAATTATCCCGATTTCACCCTCCGCACCACCATGATGGTGGGCTTCCCCGGTGAGACGGATCAGCAGTTTGAGACCCTGCTCACCTTCCTTAGGGACTACCCCTTCGACCGGGTGGGGGCCTTCGCCTTCTCCCCGGAGGAGGGCACCAAGGCCGCCCAGATGCCGGATCAGGTGCCGGACGAGGTGAAGCAAGAGCGCCTTTCCGCCCTCATGGCCCAGCAGCGGCCCATCTCCCTCCGGCGGAACCAGCGCTGGGTGGGCCGGCAGACGGAGCTGCTCATCGAAGAATTGACCCGGACCCACGCCGTGGGCCGGACCCCCCGGGAGGCCCCGGACGTGGACGGCCGGGTGAAGATCCCCCGCAAAAGCTATCACGCCGTGGGCGAATATGAACCCATCCGCCTCACCCATGCAGGCGAGTACGACATGAAAGGAGAGGCCCTATGAAGAACATGAATCTTCCCAACAAGCTGACCATCCTGCGCATCCTGCTGGTGCCCTTCATCATCCTCTGCTTCTACCTGCCCCCCAGCTGGGGCATGTGGGTGGCGGTGGTCCTGTTCATCGTGGCCTCCGTCACCGACACGGTGGACGGCCGCTACGCCCGGGCACACAACATGGTCACGGACTTCGGCAAGTTCATGGACCCCATCGCGGACAAGCTGTTGGTGAATTCGGTCCTCATCATGCTGACGGCCCAGGGGAAGGTCCCCCCGGTGGTGACCATCCTGTTCATCTTCCGGGAGTTCGCCATCTCCGGCCTTCGGCTGGTGGCGGCCAGCAAGGGCGTGGTGCTGGCGGCGGGGAACCTGGGGAAGATCAAGACCACCCTCCAGGACATCGCCCTACCCTTTTTGATGGTGGGCCACGTCTGGAAGGTCTTTCGGATCGTGGGCCTCATCCTCCTCTACGCCTCCCTCATCATGTCCCTGTGGTCCGGCTGGGACTACGTGTACAAGAACAAAAACCTGATCCAACAGGGGTGATACTATGATCGCGGAAATCATCTGTGTGGGCACCGAGCTCCTCATGGGGCAGATCGTGAACACCAACGCCCAGTTCATGGCCGAGAAGCTGGCCCCCCTGGGGGTGGACCTGTACCGCCAACAGGTGGTGGGCGACAATCCTCAGCGGCTCACGGAGGCGGTGCTGACGGCCCTCGATCGATCCGACGTGGTGCTGTTCTCCGGCGGCCTCGGGCCCACGGAGGACGACCTCACCAAGGAGACCGTGGCGGCGGCCCTGGGCCTCGAGCTGGTCCTGTACCCCGAGGAATGGGACAGGATCGTGGAGCGGTTCAAGGGCTTCGGCCGGAAGCCCGCCCCCAACAACAAAAAGCAAGCCATGTTCCCCGCCACATGCTGCACCATCCTCCCCAACCCCCGGGGCACCGCCCCCGGCTGCCTCATGGAGAAGGACGGGAAGGCGGCCATCCTCATGCCCGGCCCGCCCCGGGAGCTTCGGCCCATGTTCACGGACTACGTGATGCCCTATCTCGAGCAGCGCAGCGGCCACCGGCTCTACACCCACATGCTCCGCATCTTCGGCAAGGGCGAGAGCGACGTGGAATATGAATTGAAGGATCTGATCGACGGCCAGACCAACCCCACCTTGGCCACCTACTGCGAGACCGGCGAAGTGAAGCTTCGGATCACCGCCCAGGCCAAGACCGACGCGGAAGGGGAAGCCCTCCTCTCCCCCATCGTTGCCGAGGTGGAGCGCCGCTTCGGGGACGTGGTCTACTCCGAGAACGACGAGGAGCTGGCGGCGGTGTGCCACCGGCTGCTCATCGAGCAGAAGGCCACCCTGTCCTGCGCCGAGAGCTGCACCGGCGGGCTCCTCTCCTCCGCCTTCATCGACCTGGGCGGCAGCTCCGCCTACTTCGTCGAGGGGGACGTGACCTACGCCAACGAGGCCAAGATGGGCTCCCTGGGCGTGAAGGCAGAGACGTTGGAGAAATACACCGCCGTGTCCAGGGAGTGCGCCCAGGAGATGGCCGCGGGCATGCGGCGGAAGGCGGGCACGGACTACGCCCTGGCCACCACGGGCTACGCCGGCCCCGACGGGGAGCAGGTGGGGCTGGTGTACGTGTCGCTGGCCAGCCGGGACGGCGTTCAGGTGAAGGAGCTCCATCTCACCGGGGAGCGGAGCCGCATACGGCGCCTCGCTGTACTCCACGCCCTGGACCTGCTGCGCCGGAAGCTCTGCGCAAAATGAGCGCTTTATGGGACTCTACGCCCAAAAATCTCTGTACGAAATGACGGAACTATGGTATACTGAATCGAAGACAAAAGAAGGACGGTATCACTATGCTGGATAAGGAAAAAGCCCTTGAAATAGCCCTTGCGCAGATCGAAAAGCAGTTCGGCAAGGGAGCCATCATGAAGCTGGGCGACAGCTCCGCGAACCTCAACATCTCCGCCATCCCCACGGGCTGCATCGACCTGGACATCGCCCTGGGCGTGGGCGGCATCCCCCGGGGCCGGATCGTGGAGATCTTCGGGCCCGAGTCCTCCGGCAAGACCACCATCGCCCTGCACGTGGTGGCCCAGGCCCAGAAGATGGGCGGCACGGCGGCCTTCATCGACGCGGAGCACGCTCTCGACCCAGTGTACGCCGAGAGTTTGGGCGTGAACGTGGACGACCTGTACGTGTCTCAGCCCGACACCGGCGAGCAGGCCTTGGAGATCACCGAATCCCTGGTCCGGTCCGGCGCCATCGACGTGGTGGTGGTGGACTCCGTGGCGGCCCTGGTGCCCAAGGCGGAGATCGAGGGCGACATGGGCGATTCCCACGTGGGGCTGCAGGCCCGGCTCATGAGCCAGGCCCTTCGGAAGCTCACCGGCGCCATCAACAAGTCCAACTGCGTGGTCATCTTCATCAACCAGCTCCGGGAGAAGGTGGGCGTCATGTTCGGCAACCCCGAGACCACCCCCGGCGGCAAGGCGTTGAAGTTCTACGCCTCCGTGCGCCTGGACGTGCGGCGGATCGAGACCCTCAAGGTGGGCGGCGAGGCCGTGGGCAGCCGCACCAAGGTGAAGGTGGTCAAGAACAAGGT
>CACXNN010000023.1:15165-17277 GCA_902768995.1 uncultured Eubacteriales bacterium
CGCCTCCGTGCGCCTGGACGTGCGGCGGATCGAGACCCTCAAGGTGGGCGGCGAGGCCGTGGGCAGCCGCACCAAGGTGAAGGTGGTCAAGAACAAGGTAGCCCCGCCCTTCCGCACGGCGGAGTTCGACATGCTCTACGGTGAGGGCATCTCCCGGGAGGGCAGCGTCATCGACCAGGCCGTGGCCCGGAAGATCATGACCAAGTCCGGCGCCTGGTTCAACTACGGCGAGATGCGCGTGGCCCAGGGCCGGGACAACGCCCGCCAGTTCCTGAAGGACAACCCCGAGCTCTGCGACGAGATCGAAGCGAAGATCCGCGCCCAGGTGGAGGAGGAGAAGCAGAAGGCCCAGGCCGAAGCCGAGATGCGGCGGGCCGCCCGGCGCGCCATGCTGGACGCCAAGAACGACGCGCCCCAGGCGTGAGATAGGTAAGACCGGCGCTCTGCTGTATGGCAGGGCGCTTTTTGAGGCACATGAAGAGTCAGGATTACATCGTCTCCCACAACGGGTACAACGTGAGCTGCAAGCTCTATTATGAGGACAAGAAGACCATCCATGCGGTGGTCCTCTTCGGCCACGGTTTCGGCGGGCACAAGGACAACAAGGCGGCGGAACGGTTCGCTCAGCGAGCTCTCGATAAGCTCCACTTCGCCACGGTGACCTTCAACTGGCCCTGCCACGGGGACGACGTGCGCAAAAAGCTGCGGCTCGACGACTGCGACGGGTATCTGACCGCCGTGATCGAGGATATTCAAGCGCGGTACGGCGCCCCCAAGCTTTATGCCTACGCCACCAGCTTCGGCGGGTTCCTGTTCCTCAAGTACCTGTTGAAGCACGGGAATCCTTTCCAGAAGATTGCCCTACGCTGCCCTGCCGTGGACCTCTATCGGGTCCAGACCGAGCGCATCCTCACGCCGGAGGAGCTGGAAAAGCTGCACAAGGGCAAGGAGGTGCTGGCGGGCTTCGATCGGAAGGTGGCCATCGACCGGACATATCTGGAGGAGATCCGAGCCGTGGATCTGCTCCATGCGGACCTCACGGCCTATATGGACGACGTGCTGATCCTCCACGGCACCCGGGACGAGATCGTGCCCTTGGATATGGTCCAGGCCTTTGCGGACGACCAGCTCATGGAGTTCGTGCCCATCGAGCACGCCGACCACCGCTTCCAGGACCCCCGGGCCATGGACGAGGCGATCAAAGTTATTTTGGATTTTTTTAACGGAAGAGAATAAAGCACGCACCTTTTTTGTAAAAAAGGTGCACCCAAAAAACGTGTACTGGGAGGTATGGCATAGCTGCCCCTCCCAGTATTCTTCTTAAGTTTCTCTTTTTTCCGCCGCTTTTTTCTCTTTTTCGAAAGAGAAAAAAGCGGCAAAAGAACTATTTCTTCGGCTTTAGCCTGGTGCGGCGGCCGTCGGGGGTCTGGATGTAGGTGTTGTCCAGCTGCGCCCGCAGGCTCTCCCGGAAGGCAGACACGTACTCCTTGCGCAGGGCGTCCCGCTCGGCATGCTCCGCTTCGGTGAGAGGCACGCCGCTCTTATACTTCTTCGCCAGCTCGTTGAGCCGGAGGATACGTTCGTCGGTCATGGCTCAGTTGCCCATGGCGGTCTTGAACTCTTCCCAGGCGCTGTTGTAGAGCTCAATGGCGGCGCCGAGGTCGTGGTACACGTTGCAGCGGGCCAGAGTCTCGTCCGTGGGGTTGAAGGTCTCGTTGGCTGCCAGCTCCTCGTCCATCCGGTCCATGGCGCCCTGGTTGGGGGTGGAGTAATAGATGAACTCCGTGTTCCGAGCGGCCAGGTTGGCGTCGTTCAGGAAGTTGATGAAGGCCAGGGCCGCCTCCACGTTCTTGGCGGTCTTGGGAATGACCACGTTGTCGAACCAAACGTTGCTGCCCTCCTTGGGGATCACGTAGGCAAGGTCCTCGTTCTCCTCCATGCAGAGGATGGCGTCGCCGGCGTAGATTACGGCGAGGGCCGCCTTGTTGTTGATCATGGACGCCCGGATGTTGTCGGTGCCCAAGCCCTTCAGCAGGGGGATCTGCTTGATGAGCTCCTCCTTGGCCTGGTCGATCTCGTCGGGGTTCGTGCTGTTCATGTCGTACCCGAGGC
>CACXNN010000024.1 GCA_902768995.1 uncultured Eubacteriales bacterium
GATGGGCCAGCTCTACCAGCAGTATCTGGCCGCAGGACCTATGGGGTACGTGGCGGACCTGTTCCGGGCCCGGGGGCTCAGCGACCCGGAGCGCCGGGCGGCCGCCTTCTACGGGCCCATGTTCCTCCTCTATAGCGTCTACGACGGGGCGGAGGATAAGGGCGCGGTGACATCGCTGCTGGACGAGCATTTGGATCGTACCCAAAAGGAAATGGAAGGAGAGGGGAAATGAAGGATAACGTGGTGATCCGGCCGGAGACGGAAAAGGACTACCGGGCGGTGGAGGAATTGACCCGCGAGGCGTTTTGGAACGTATACAAGCCGGGAGCCGATGAGCATTATTTCGTGCATGAGATGCGTGCCCATCCCGATTTCATTCCGGAGCTTGCCTTCGTGCTGGAGCTGGACGGCAGGATCGTCGGCAACATCATGTACACCAAGGCCTGGCTGGAGGACGAGAACGGCAGGCGAAAGGAAATCGTCTCCTGCGGTCCCCTGTGCGTCGACCCGGCGTTTCAGCGGCATAAGCTGGGAAAGGTTCTGATCGAACATTCCTTTGCTGCCGCCCGGAAAATGGGATACGACGTGAACGTCAATTTCGGCAATCCGGGCAATTACATGAGCCGCGGGTTCGTCAGCTGCAAACGGAAGAACGTCTGCGCCTTCGGGTGGGGAAACTATCCCACGGCCCTGCTGGTGGCGGAGTTGGTCCCGGGGGCTCTTGACGGCACGCCGTGGATGTTTATCCCCAGCACGGCCGCCGACTGCTGTGAGGATGCGGCGGCGGTAGAGGCTTTCGACGCATTCTTCCCGCCAAAGGAAAAGGCCTGGGCGCCCAGTCAGGAGGAGTTCTATATTTACAGCCATTCCTCGGTGGTTCGATAATACGTATTGGTAAGAAACGGGAGATGCCGCGAAGCATCTCCCATTTCTTTTCACGCTTTATATTTCTTATATATCCTGTTATACGTGATCACCAGCCCCGGGATGCCCAGGACGCAGACGACCATGACCAGAATCCCCGCCGCGGGGACGTTGATGAGTCCCAGGATGGCAGAAGCCCAGAAGCCCAGGGAGTAGCCGATCCACATCCAGCCGTTGGCCCGGTTGTAAGCCGGGATGTCCCGTATCTGCCAGGCTTTCACCTCGGACCCGGACCAGAACCACATGGGCTTCTTCCGCTTCATGGCGTAGACGCCCAGGCCCGTGAAGAAGGCGGCCAGGGGGATCATGATGAGGAGGAACACCAGGTTCGCCATGGCTCAATACTCGAACCCGCTGTGCTCGCCCAACGGCAGCTCCAGCATCTCGGGATGGGCGAAGATGTGCTTGATGAGCTTCAGGCTCTTGGCGAAGTAGAATCCGTCGGCGATCCGCTCGTCCAAGGTGGCGCCGATGTCCACCACGTCCCGGATCTCCTTGGTCCCGTCGGCCATGAGCATCTCCTGCTTGTGGAGGGTGCCGATGGTGATCATGATGCTGTTGGTGCCGTAGTTGCTCAAATGGTGGTGCACCGAGGGGCACTGGATGCTGCCCAGGTTGCTGGTGAGAATGGTGGTGTAGTTGGGGTCCCCCTCGGTGAGGAACTTCGGGTTCACGCCCCAGAAGTCCAGCCAGCGGATGATCCGCACGATGGGGATCAGCAGGAACCTTGGCAGGGCGGCGAACTTGTCCAGGAGCTCGTCCACGCCACCAGTGGCGTGCTCGCTCTTGCGGGTCTCCTTCACGTTTCCCACGATGCGCTGGCTGATGGAATCCAGGGTGTCCTCGTCCCGGGGCTTCAGGACCATGAGGCTCTCCTCGGCCCCGTCGGCGAAGCGGCGCTTCACCACGAAGGAGATGGTGATCTCGTCCCGCTCGTACATCCGGTACCCCTGGATGAACCGGTTCATGAGGGGCCGCTCCTTCACCATCCGGGCCATGCCGGTGACGGCGGCGTGGAACAGGGTGGTCTTGTACTCCGGGTGCTCCGCGTTCCGCTTCTCCAGGTATTTTAGGAGCTCCGTGGCGTCGATCACGTCGTTCAAATACACCTCGCAGTCCGTCCGATAGGGCCACAGGTAGCACATGATGGTCTGCAGGCCGGGGGCCTTCACCCGGCGGCCGTCCCGCCGGTCCCCCCAGCGGCGCTTCTTCTTGGATTCGTTGCTCATGGTATGCTCCTTTACAGGTCGATGGTGGCGTTGGGCACGAGGGCCCGGCAGGGGATGCTATGGGCCGTCAGCAGGTCGCAGAAAGGTTTCGTGTCGATGGCCGCCGTCAAAGGCGGGAAGCTGTCGTCGTAGTGATCGAGATACACGGCCTTGGGCTTGAGTCGCTGCACCAGGGGCCGGCCGTAGGCCACCAGGTCGCTGCGGCCCTGGTAGGGGAGGATCAAAGCGTCCGCTTCCGTGGGATAGGTTACGGTCGGGCAGAGGCCCAGGCTACCCATGACCTGGATGCGCTTTTCGCCCGCTGTCACCTCATACAAGAGGGTCTCGCCCTTCTCCGGGTACTCCGCCACGTACAGCAGCAACCGGGCGGCCCGCAGCGGATGGCGGCAGAGCCGAGGCGCCGTCTGTCGGATCAGGGGCCCGTCGAAGCGGCAGTGTCGCCCCTGGAAGGCCGTGACGGTGAAAGGGCCCGCGGCCACGGTCTCGCCGGGGCGGATCGTCCGCAGCCGATCCCCGTCGACGCCGTGCCTTAAAAGCGTCCGGCAGGGGGTCTTGGTGGCGTAGACGGGGGCCCTGGAGCCCGCCAGCAGGGCCGGCAGCTCCAAAATATGGTCCACATGCCCGTGGGTCACGAACACGGCGGAAGCGTCGGAAAACGCCCGCCCATCCATCTCGGGCCACCGCTTTTTCAGGGGCAGGCCCAGGAAGGGGTCGAAGGCGATGGTGGCATCCCCCGACCTCAAAGTAAAGGCAGCGGTGGTGAACCAGGTGAGCTTCATGCGCTCTTCTGCTCCTCCTCCGCTTCCAGCAGCCGGTAGGCCACCTTGCCCACCAGGGTCTTGGGGAGCTCCTGCCGAAACTCGATTTCCCGGGGCAGGGCGTACTTGGCGATATGGAGCCGGAGCTGCGCCATGATCCTCTCCTGCAGCGCCTCGCCGGGGGTCTCTCCCTCCCGAGGCACGATGAAGGCCTTCACCTTCTGCATGCGCCGGGGGTCCTTCACGCCGATGACGCAGCTGTAGGCCACCTCGGGGCAGCTGTCGATGATGTTCTCCAGCTGGCCGGGGTAGATGTTGTAGCCGTTGGTGATGATGAGGCGCTTGAGCCGCTGGCGGAAGTACACGTACCCGTCCTCGTCCATGAAGCCTAGGTCCCCGGTGTAGAGCCATGTGTCCCCGTCAGGCAGCACCCGCAGGGCCTCCGCGGTCTCCTCCGGGTGCTTCAGATATCCGGTCATGAGGGTGGGCCCCTTCAGGATGATCTCGCCCTCGGTCCGGGGCGGCAAAAACTCCGCGGTGCCGGGCTTCACGATGGCGTAGACCGTGTCGGGGAAGGGCAGGCCAATGCTCCCCTCCCGATGCTCGTTTTTGGGGGTGAGGCAGCTGGCCGTGACGCACTCCGTGAGCCCGTAGCCCTCCCGGACCTGGATGTGGGCATGATGCTCCTGCAGGAAGGCGTCGATCTTCTTTTTCAGCTCCACGGACAGGGAATCGCCCCCGCAGAACATGCCCATTAGGAAGCCCATGTCGAGACCGTCCAGCTGGGGCATATGAAGCAGGGCTTCGAAGATGGTGGGCACCCCCGCAATGAAGTTGGGGCGCTTGCGGCGCAGCATCTGGGCGTAGGTCTTGGGGGTGAAGGTGGGCATGAGGATACAGCAGGCCCCGTGGATCAGCACCGTGTGGATGTTGATGCCCAGGCCGAACCCGTGAAAGAGGGGCATGCAGCTCAGCATCTTCAGGCCCGTGCGGAAGGTCTCCTGGATGGACACCATAGCCTGCATGGCGCAGGCGTTGAAATTGAGGTCCGTCAGGCAGATGCCCTTGGGCTCCCCGGTGGTGCCGCCGCTGTAGAGGATCACGGCGGTGCGATACTTTTCAAAGGATGGCGCTAGCAGGTCCAGGGCCCCGTCGCCGCCCTTCAAAAACTCGGTCCACAGCAGGTGGGGCGGCTGGGGGAACTTCAGATAATCCTTGCCCTTCTTCAGGGTGTATAGAAGCTTCAGGTGCAGGGGGAGTACCTCCTGCATCCGGCAGGTCAGGATGGTCACGGGATGGTCCACGGCGGCGAGGGCGGCCGCCACCTTCTCGTAGAACAGGTCCACGGTGACGATGACCTTGCTCTCCGCCACGTTCAGGTAGTAGGTGATCTCGCTCTGGGCCGATAGGGGATGGACCATGTTGGCTACGGCTCCCATGCGGTTCACGGCGTAGAAGCAGTCCAGGGCCTGGGGGATGTTGGGGAGGCAGATGGTCACCGCGTCCCCGGGGCGCACGCCGAAGGCCCACAGGGCCCGGGCCGCCCGCTCGATGCGGCGGATGAACTGGGCGTAGGTAGTCTTTTGATTATAAAACTCGTAGGCGGGCTCGTCGGGATACTGTTGCGCCACCCGCGCCACCAGCTCGTACATGGTGGCCTCGGGGTACACGAGATGCTGGCAGGGTCGGTCGGTTCGGGGCTGTTCCATCGTCGATTCCTTCAAATATTTGATATAATCAGTATACCACGGCCCGCCCCGCCACACAACCGCTTTCTTGAGAAATAGGGCCGGCAGGGGAGATTTTGGCATCATTCGGGCAAAATGCAACGGAAAGTAGCAAAAAAGATATCAAAAGACAGCTTTTGTCGCTTGTTTTGCAAGCTCCCGTTGCGTATACTGAAGCCATCGAAAGCAAGGAGGACAAGAAAATGACGTTTGCACAGAAGCTGAAGGAGATGCGGACCCGGGCGGGTATGTCCCAAGAAAAGCTGGCGGAAAAGGTTGGCGTGAGCCGCCAGGCCATCACCAAGTGGGAGACGGATAAGGGCGCCCCGGACATGGACAACCTGATGGCCCTTTCGGACCTGTTCGGGGTCAGCGTGGACGAGCTCTTGGGCCGGGAGGCCCGGCGGCAGAGCGAAGGGTATCTATATGAAAGCGTGACGGAGTACGACGTGGCCGACCCCAAGCGGTACGACATGAAGCTGGGCGGGGCCCGGCGGCTGACCGTCCGGGGCTACGAGGGGGAGAAGCTGCGGGTGCGGCTCCTGTCGGACACCCTCGCCACGTTGGCGGCGGACTGCAAGGTGAGGATCGACGACAACCGGGGGCGCCTGGACGTGGACCTGATGCGCCAGAACGGCATGACCGAGGCCGCGGCCCGGGAGGGGCTCATGATAGAGGTGGAGCTGCCCAGCAAGTACATCTACCACGTGGAGCTGACGGCCAACGTGAACGAGCTGACGGTGGGGGAGCTTGCCTGCGAGGACCTGGAGTTCGACGGGAAGGTCCAGACCCTGGTGGTGGACGGTTTCGCCGGGGCCATGGAGATCGACAGCAACCTGGACATGAAGGCGGAGATTCGCGCCCTCACCGGAAGCCTGGCCATCAACCAGGTCGCCGCCGTGTCCCGGCTGACGGTGCCGGCGGGGTTCGCCTTCGCCGCCCGGAAGCGGGGCATCGGCAACGCCCTCTACTTCGAGGCGGCGGGCCAGCGGGTGGAGGACTTCTCCGACCCCGACGCCGAGACCGTCATTGAGCTCAACGGCATGAAGAGCGAGCTGTTCCTCTGCCGAAAGTAAAAGGAAAGGATGTCACAGCGCGGGCAAGGCTCCGCGCTGTTGCGCTTTTGGGGCGCGGGTGGTATACTGGAAGGCAGAAAAAGCACGGCAAGAGGGGGAAAAATGGAACAGCGAGACTACATCGCCCGGACCAGCGGGCTCAGGGGGAAGGACTACGTGGGCTACGCCCTGGTGGACACGGCGGGCTGCCTCATCTTCAGCCTGGTCACCACCCTGCTGCAGAAGTATTATACGGACATCCTGCACCTGGGGCCCCTGTTCATCATGCTCATGTTCATGGGCGCTCGCATCTGGGACGCCATCAACGACCCCATCATGGGCCGCATCGCCGACACGGCGAAGCCCGGCAAGTTCGGCCGCTATCGGCCCTGGCTCCTGTACGCCGCCGCGCCTCTGGCTCTCTCGGGGGTGCTCATGTTCGTGAAGTTCCCGGGCATGGGCGAAGAGGACCACCTGGTGGGCACGGCAATTTACGCCACCTGCACCTATATCCTCTTCGGCATGATCTATACGGTCCTGCAGATCCCCTACGGGTCGTTAGCCTCCGTGGTCACCACCGACGACGGGGAGCGGAACAAGCTCTCCGTGTTCCGGTCCATCGGCGCAGCCCTGGGGTCCATCCCGGTGCTATTGATCGCCAGCTTCGCCTACGCTAAGAGATTGGACGCCGACGGCCAGGTGGTGATGGGCGAGAACGGCAAGGCCATCACCGACATGCAGTACGCGCCCGTGCTGCGGGGCGTGGTGCTCATGGCCGTCACCTCGTTGGCGCTGCTGCTCATCGCCTTCGCCCTCAACAAGGAGCGGGTCCAGGCCAAGCCCCAGCCCAGGGAGAGGGGCGGAGCCCGAAAGGCCGTGGGGCTGCTGTTCCGCAACCGGGCCTTCGTGGCCGTGAGCCTCGCGTCCATGCTGCTCCTCTCCGGCCAGATGTTCACCCAGAGCTTCTACACCTACCTCTTCGACGACTATTTTCACGCCAACTGGATGAACCTGGCCGCCCAGGCCTGCACCTATTCGCCCATGCTGGTGATGATGTTCATCCTGCCCAAGATGGCCCGGAAGATCGGCAAGAAGGAGGTCACCGCCGTGGGCTGTGCTGCCGCCGCTGGGGCGAACCTGCTGCTGTTCTTCCTCCGGGGCATGGCGCCGGAGAAGCTCATGTGGGTGTTCCTCGCCCTCTGCTTCGTCTCGGGCTGCGGCCTCACCACGTTGGTGATGCAGCTCTGGGCCATGGTGACGGACGCTCTCGACGACCTCGAAGTGAAGACCGGCAGCCGGGACACGGGCACAGCCTACTCCGTGTTCAACTTCTTTAGGAAGCTGGGCCAGGTCCTCTCCGCCGTGTGCGTGAACGGGGCCCTCCTCGGCATGCACTACCGGTACGAGAAGGGGGCGGTCCAGACGTTGGAGAACCTGAAGATCATGTACGACCTCGCCACCATCATCCCGGCGGTGCTCTTCGGGCTCATGGCCCTGATCCTCTTTGTGTGGTACCCCCTCTCCCGGCAGCGGGTGGCCGCCCTGCAGCAGGAGAAGGAGCGGACGCTGAAGGAATCCTACGAGAAGAATTTGATCGACATCGGATAAATACTCCCATAAGGAAAGGGGCAAGACCATGAAGAAAGCAAGGACAAAGTGGGCGGTGCTGCTCTTAGCGCTGCTGGTCGTGGCCTTCGGGGCGCTGACGGTGGCCAACGCCATCCAGACCGATGGCGGGAACGTGATCGTCACTCAGGGCGTCATCGACGCCTACCGGGGCGTGAACGGCGAGCATCATCTCGGGCAGATGACCTACAAGCTCTACACCCCCAAAACCGCCACAGCGGAGCACAAGGCCCCCGGCGTGCTGCTCCTCCACGGGTATCAGAACGATCGGGAGACCAACGCCGCCTACGCCATCGAGCTGGCCCGACGGGGGGTGGTGGTCCTGTCGTTGGACGAGTACGGCCACGGCTTCTCCGAGCCCGGCCTCAAGGAGCGGGGGTACGTGAACCACACCGTGAAGGTGAACTACGGCGAGGACAGCATCGAGGCCGGCACCTTCAAGAAGGTGGGGGGCACGGTCCGCTACCGCCTGCTCATGAACTTCTCCAACCTTTCCTTCTTCAACGACCACTATTCCAAGGACGAGGACGGCAACGCCATCTGGGATTCCTCCTGCGGCGGCGCGGCGGCCTACGCGGTCCTCTCTGCCATGGACAATGTGGACAGCACCCGCCTGGGCGTCAGCGGCCACTCCATGGGCACCTGGGCCGGCTGGTCCGTGGCGGCGGCCTTCGCGGGCACGGACATCGAGCCCCGGGCCACGGTCCTTCAGTGCGGCGAGCTGTTCCGGGATTCCGTCTACGATACGAGCAAGATACATTTCAACAACGTGCTGCTGCTCCAGGCCAAGTGGGACGAGTTCAGCTACTTCCGCGACTACAAGCGGGTGGTGGACGACGAGCTCCTCAAATCCGACCTGCGCTGCGAGTTTTTGGGCACCACCGCCGACAGGGCCGCCTGGAACGAGACCTTCGGCAGCTTTGCCGACGGCAGCGCCCGGCGCATGGAGCTTCTCTACACCAACCACCGGCTCACCACCCACCACAGCCAGGGCCTGGCCGTGGCTTTGGACTGGTTCAATGAGGCCTTCGGCCCCGGGAGCATGAACGATATCCCCGTGACGGAGCAAAAAGCCATGACCAAGGAGTGGCTGGTGCTCCTCGCCATGCTGCTGACCCTCCTGGCCATGGTGCCGTTGGCGGAGCTTCTTTTGACCGTGCCCTTCTTCGCCGCCGTCCCCCAGCCCCTGCCGCCCAAGGCCAATATCAAGCCTAAGGGCAAGTGGTGGAAGGGGGCTATCATCACCATGCTCATCGCGGGCCTCACGTACCCGTTCATGACGCAGCTCGGTCACGCGCTGCTGCCCCTCCCCGAGGGGATCTTCCGCATGACCGTGGGCAACGGCTTCATCGGCTGGTATTCCCTGCTCATTTTGGTGATGGTGGTCACCTCCTGGACCGGCTGGCGCAAGGCGAAGAAGAGCGAGACCTTCGACGGCTGGTACGGCATGGGCCTGGGCAGCGAACAGGAGCCCCTGAAGATCAACTGGAAGCTGCTGGGCAAATCCGCCCTGCTGGTGCTGTGCCTGCTCCTCATGGTCTACGCCATGACAGCCCTCGCCGGGGTGTATCTGCTGGACCTGCGGTTCATCTGGCCCTTCTTCAAGACCTTCACCCTGGCCCGCTTCGGCCAGTTCTGCGCCTACATCCCCCTGTTCGCCCTGTTCTTCCTGCTGAACAACTCGAAGATCATGGCCTCCATGCGCACGGAGGCCGCCTACGCGCCGGGGTGTAAGGGCTTCTTCGGGGCCTGGTGGCGCAACGCCCTCATGATGGTGGGCGGGGTGCTGCTCATCGTGCTCATCGAGTACATTCCCTTCTTCCTGAACATCGGCCCCGGGGCGGACGTGCTCTTCGGGTCCACCTTCGGCGGGCCCTTCATGTCGCTCCTGATCCTGTTCGTGCCCCAGGTGCTGGTGTTCAGCCTGCTGGGCACCTATTTCTACCGGCGTACGGGCAGCGTCTACCCCGGCGCGCTGCTGATCGCCTCTTTAGCGGCCTGGATCGTCACCGGCGGGTCTGCCATGCTGTAAATTCAGGAAAAAGGACGCTGCGCATCCTTTTCCCTGAGGTCCGCTGCGGCGGGGTGCTCCGCCTTCGCTTCGCCTGCGGCTCTTGCCTATGACCCTAACGGGTCACCGGGCGGCAGAGCCGTAAGGAGTCAAATCCACCGCGCATGTCGCTGGATTTGACAGATCAAAGCTCAAATTTATCAGGATGAAGGGGGAAGAATGGAGTCTTTCATCAAAGAAATCACATGGAGCACGCCCTTGGGCGAGATACGGGGGCTGGATAACGGAACGTGCCTGGAATTCCGGGGGGTGCCCTTCGGAAGGGCCGGGCGGTTCGAGTACGCGGAGCCGGTGACGGGATGGGACGGGGTGCTGGACGCCACAGCCTTCGGCCCCGGCTGCCCCCAGAATCGGGCCGTCCACGAGCATTTGGAGGACCCGGTACGGCTGTTCTATAAGAAGGAGTACCGGGAGGGCAGCGAGTTCACCTACAGCGAGGACTGCCTGAACCTGAACGTCTACGCCCCCTACGAGGCCGAGGGCGCTCCCGTGATCCTGTTCTTCTACGGCGGCGGCTTCGACTCCGGCCTCAATGCCGAGAACCCCTTCGACGGCAGCGGCTGGGCCCGGCGGGGGGCCGTGGCGGTCATGGCCAACTATCGGGTGGGGCCCCTGGGGTATCTCACCCATGAGGAGATACAAAAAAAGTACGGCCGGGACGGCAACTTCGGCCTGGATGATCAACTGACTGCCCTTCGCTGGGTCCGGGCCCACATCGCCGCTTTCGGCGGGGACCCGGACAACGTCACCCTCATGGGCCAGAGCGCCGGGGCCATCTCCGTCCAGTACCTGTGTTTGAATCCGGCCCACCGGGGCCTGTTCCGCCGGGCGGTCATGATGAGCGGCGGGGGCCTGTTCCCCAGGTTCGCCCTGCCCCGGCCTGCCGAGAGCACCCGCGATTACTGGCTCCAGTTCATGGAGCTGGCAGGGTGCAGGACCTTCGAGGCGCTGAAGGCCGCGCCTTTAGCGGACATCTTCGAGGCGGTGGAGCGGATCAGGGCCCTGCGGAAGGACACCATCTACCACACCATGCCCGTCATCGACGGCCATCTGCTCCCCGGCCCCGTGGACCGGCTCATCGAATCGCCCCTCCCCCTGGACTACCTCATCGGCTACACCAACAACGACATGTACGCCCCTGTCATGGCCTTCATCGGCAATAAGTTCGGCCGCAAAAACGGGGCCTACCTCTACTGGTTCGATCTGGACGCCCCCGGGGACGACAACCGGGCCTTCCACTCCTCGGACCTTCGGTATATGTTCGGCACCCTGGACCGGAGCTGGCGGCCCTACAAGCAGCGGGACTACGAGGCCTCCGGGCAGATGATGGACTATCTCGTGAACTTCGCCCGGACCGGGGACCCCAACGGCCCCGGCCTGCCCCTCTGGCGGAAGGGGAAGCCAGCCTTGCGCATCGGCCCCAAGGGCACCGGTATGGGCCATGTCTCCTACTATAAGCTCCTCAAAAACATGCTCACCAAGGGGGACCCCAAGGCATGAAGTTCGACCATCGGTTCAGCTTGATCGAGGCTGCCCCGGGCCATCGCGTCTACGGAGCGGACGGGGTCATCATGCGCCTCGACTTTCTGCCCCACATGCTGCGGGTGGCCCTGATCCATGAGGGCGTGCCCCTGGTGCCCACCTGGAGCGTGTGCCCGGCGGGGGCGGACGTGCCCCTTGCTGGCCGAGATAAGCTTTCTTTGGATGGCTTCGCGCCCCTCGCCCCGGCGGTCACGGAAAAGGACGGGGTACTGTCCTTCGCCCTGGACGGGGTGGATTTCTCCGTGGAGTTGAAAAACTACCGCATCAGCGCCAAAACGGAAAAAGGCCTCCTGTACCGGGACCGGAGCGGCCTCGGGTACAACTTCGCCGGGGAGCTGGGGGCCGGCTCCGTCCACTATGTGGATCGGTTCGAAGGGGAGCAGATCTTCGGCCTGGGGGACAAATGCGGCCCCGTGAACAAGGCCGGGCAGCGGTTCCTGCTCCACACCGGCGATGCCATGGGCTTTCGGGCGGAGAGCAGCGACCCCCTTTACAAGCACCTGCCCTTCTATATCTGTCGCCACAGCGGCGGGAGCTACGGCCTCTTCTACGACACCATGAGCAGCGGCGCCGTGGACCTGGGCCGGGAGCACGACAACTATTTCGAGCCCTTCCGCAGCGTCCGCTTCCAGGAGGAAAACCTGGTCTTCTACTTGATCCTGGGCACGCCCTGGGAGATCGTGTGCCGGTTCTCCGCTCTCACCGGCACGGCCGCCCCCGTGCCCCGGTGGGCTTTCTTTTACTGCGGCAGCACCATGGCCTACACCGACGCCCCCGACGCGGATCGGCAGCTCCGGGGGTTCGTACAGAAGTGCGAGGAGAACGCCATTCCCTGCAAGGGGTTCTATCTCTCCAGCGGCTATACGCAAATCGGGGACCGGCGGTGCGTGTTCCACTGGAACCGGGAGAAGATCCCCTCCCCCGAGGGC
>CACXNN010000025.1 GCA_902768995.1 uncultured Eubacteriales bacterium
CTTCTTGATGTGCTCCACGTTGGCCACGCTGGAAGCCATGCAGGAGATGCCGGCGCCGGGATAGGTGACCTTGCTGGTGGAGGCGAACTCATAGAACATATCCTCCGTACCCGCGGCAGCGGCCAGGGACAAGATGTCGGGGAAGGGCACGTAGTCACCGATGACCTCATGGATGCAGTAGGCGTTGTCCCACATGATGGTGAAGTCGGGGGCGGCGGGCTTGAGATGGACCAGACGGTCGATGGTCTCGTCGGAGTAGATGATGCCGTCGGGGTTGGAGTACTTGGGCACGCACCAGATACCCTTCACGTCGGGGTCCTTTACGGCGTTCTCGACCACGTCCATGTCGGGGCCGAACTCGGTCATGGGCACATAGATGAGCTCCATGCCGAAGGTGCTGCTGACGGTGAAGTGCCGATCGTAGCCGGGGGCGGGGCAGAGGAACTTGACCTTGTCGAGCTTAGCCCAGGGGGCGGGAGAATGGAGCAGGCCGTGGGTGTAGGCCTTGCTGATCAGGTCGAACATCAGCTGCAGCGAGGCGCTGCCGCCCACGATGACCTTCTCGGGCACGGTGTCCAGGATGTCGGCAAACAGAGCCCGGGCGCTGGGGATGCCCAGGAGCTCGCCGTAGTTGCGCACGTCCAGCTTGCCGTCATAGCAGTCTTCCGACTTGGAGAGGACCGTCAGCATGTCGCTGATGATGTCCAGCTGTGCCGAGGAGGGCTTGCCGCGGGCCATGTTCAGGGTCAGTCCCTTGGCTTTGATCTCAGCATACTTCTCCTGCAGCGCCTTCAGTTCGGCAAGCTGCTCGTCCTTGGTCAAAGATGCGTAGGGTTTCATGATTTCCTCCTTACATTTGATATGATGTGGATATAGTGGAAACTGTGGATAACCGGTTTTACAGGGTGACGGTGGTGCCTGCCTCGCCGTTCAGGGCGTCGACAGCCTTCTCCAGGGAAGTGATGATGCACTTGCGCTGGGGCTTGCTCATGGCGAACTTCATGGCGGCCTCCACCTTGGGCAGCATGGAGCCGGGGGCGAACTGGCCTTCCGCGATATACTTCTTGGCGTCCGCTACGTTGAGGAGGGAAAGGTCCTTCTGATCGGGCTTCTTATAGTTGATGGAGACGTTCTCCACGGCGGTGAGGATCACCAGGGCGTCCGCATCCAGGTCCTCCGCCAGCTTTTCACTGGCCAGATCCTTGTCGATAACGGCGGCCGTGCCGGTCAACGTACCGTCTTCGTTCTTAATGACGGGGATGCCGCCGCCGCCCACGGTGACCACCACGAACCCGGCGGATTCAAGAGCTTTCACCGCGTCCAGCTCCACGATCTCCACGGGCAGGGGGGATGCTACCACCCGGCGATAGCCCCGGCCGGCGTCCTCCTTCATGGTATAGCCCTTCTCCGCGGCGATCTTCTCCGCTTCCTCCTGGGAATAGAAGGGCCCGATGGGCTTGCTGGGGTTCTGGAACTTGGGATCGTTCTTATCCACCACCACCTGGGTCACCAGGGTGACCACCTGCTTGTCGATGCCCCGCTGCCGCAGGACCTTGGAAAGGCCCTGCTGGATGTGGTAGCCGATATACCCCTGGCTCATGGCGCCGCATACGTCGAAGGGCATGGCGGGGGTCACGTTGGCGGCCGATTCGTTCTGCAGCACGATGCGGCCCACCTGGGGACCGTTGCCGTGGGCGATGACTACGTCGTATCCGGCTTCGATGATGTCGGCGATATAGGCCGATGTTTTTTCGACCACTTCCAGCTGGGATTCAGCCGTTGCCGGCTTGCCAGCTTCCTGGAGGGCGTTGCCGCCCAGGGCGATGACTATCCTCTTCATATGGTTCCTCTCTGACTTGCAAGATTTGTTTCATTACCTGCTCACATTATAGAGCAGGAGGGGGATGCATGTCAACTTTGAAAGGTTGATAGTCGAGTAAGAATGTGATAGAATACCTTCGACTGGAACGAGGAGGGCGGCATGAAGGACCCGGATTTCGATATCGCGTTTTCCATAGGACGATTCCACATCTATTGGTACGCCATTCTGCTGGCGGCCGGCATCGCCGCGGCCATGATGATCACCGACCGCCGAGCCAAGAGGCGGGACGTGCCTAAAGACATTTCCTTGGACCTGTGCATCCTGGGCGTACCCTTCGGCATCGTGGGGGCTCGGCTGTTCACCTGCCTTGCCGGTCAGGTGGCCTGGGTTGATTTCCTGGATCTGACTCGGTCGGGCCTGTCTTTCTTCGGCGGGGTCATCTTTTCGGCGCTGGCGATACTGGTATATCTGAAGCTTCGAAAGGTCGATCTTGGAGAGGTGTTGGATATGGCTGCCCCGGGCGTCTTTGCCGGCATCGCCATCGCCGTATGGGGGGACTTCTTCAACCGCGTCCATTATGGACCGCTGGTGGAAAAGGCATCGCACAAGTGGTTCCCCCTGGCCACCTTTGGGGACGATCTCAAGATACACTACGCCGCCTTCTTCTATGAGTTCCTACTCTGCGTCCTGCTGATCGTCGTCTATTATGTGCTGATGCGCAAGATGATCCAAAGGAAGGGAGATCGCTTCCTCCTGATGGCTCTCGTCTACTGCCTGGGGAGGTTCGGTATCGACAGCATCCGCCAGGACCTGGTCATGGTGGGGCCCCTGGCCTTCGACCAGCTGTGTGAGCTCGTCCTGGCCGTGATCTGCCTGGCTCTGCTTCTGTTGAAGCGGCAGCCTCGAAAGGCAGAAGAAGGGAAAGAGAAACAGCCGACCACAGAAGAAGCTTCAAAGCCGATAGAACAGGATGATCCGTCAAACGACAGCATCCCTCGCGTCGAACCGGAGAAGGAGGAAGACTTCACGGGCCTCCAATGAAAATGACTATGGGCAAACGTCTTTTCAACCGAATACTGCTCCCTCTGAGCGGATCGCTTTTGCTGATCCTTCTGCTTTCAGGCTGCGTCCGGCAGGACGCCTGGCTGTCCTATACCGCCGTCCATGAGACGCCGCAGCCTACGGCTACGCCGGCTCAGACCCTTTCGCCCACCGTGGAGCCCATCGCCATCGAGGCGGAGCCGGTCCTGGGGGAGGATTTTCATACGGATCGGAAGGGCATCCCCATCCTGGATAAGGATACGCACTATTTCACCTATTATCTGGCTTTCACCGACATGCGCATCTATGAGGAGGACGGCTACACCTATATGGACGGCGTCTGCACCAATTCCTTCGACGGGACGCTGACGGGGGAGGCCAGCATCTGCTTCTACGACAAGGACGAAAAGTTGGTGGGATACGGCGTCATCCATACCGCCGAGGGAGGGCTGACCCTGGGTGTGGGTGCCAACCGCATCTATGCGGAGATCCTTTCGGAGGTGGACGTGCAGCAACTGACCTGTCGTATCGAGCAGATCACGCCCTTCAACCCGGCTTGATATCCGTTCATCAGTAAACAATGCGTGAATTCCATGAAAAGCGCCTTTACAGCGCTTTTTTGCTGCTCTACACTTATTTTTGCATTTTATATGATCGCAGAGGAAAAATATGGAAACGGCAGAAAAGATCTGCAAGCGGTTTCACAGCTACTTGCTTTCCGGGGAATATACCGGGAAGATCACATCGATCACTGGGGAGAAGCTGGACATCGGGACCAGCTTCGGCACCGTCAGCGTGCTGAACGCAGGCGCCCTCCAGCCCTTTTCCTGCTCTGTCAGCGGCATCCAGCCCTTCACGGCCATGGAGCTGCAGACGGGCATGGACGTTTTGTTGGACAGAAAGGGCATCGCCATCCCGGACGCTGACTTCTCCGTGGACGTTACCCTGGCGGAGGATGTGGACCTATCCATCGAGTGCATGGTCAACCTCTTTTTGCCCGTGGACATCTCAATCCGCGCCCGCTACATCCATCGGATCATAGAGCGCTGTTCCGCCAGCGAGGACCTTTCCCTGCTGGTCATCGCGCCGGACAGTGCCGATGAGCTCCAGCGAATCAAATGGTCCATCCAGGAGCTTTCCGCAGCGTTCTTTGAACAGGATCTGGATCATATCGAAAAAGCGGCAGGGAAGTGCTCCGGCTTCGGCAGCGGTGTGGTCCCCGCCTCCGACGCCCTGCTCTGCGGGTACATGGCTTGCTTCTCCTGCCTGTCCTATGCCTTGGGCCGCAGCCGGGACACCGTGCTCGGCGTGACCCGTGCCGCCGCGTCCGGTGCCGCTGCCAACACCAACGAGAACGGCGCCGCCGCCCTGCTGCAGGCGGGGGAGGGCATCGTTCGGGAGGACGTGTTCCAGATGCTGCGGAGCCTGTTCTCCGACATCCCCTATACGTCCCTGTCTGCCTGGGGGAATCGGACCGCCAAGGGAACCAACGGGGTGAACATCCTGGTGGGGATCAGCATCGCTCTCCACGATCTGTATCTCAAAAACGCTTTATGACCCTTGCCCTTGTGAAACGGGAGCGCCTGTGGTACACTGTTGCCATGAAGGTGCTCCTTTCTTTTTCAAAAAGAATGCTGCTTGGCATGTTTCTTCTTCCGGTGCTGTGCCTGCTCTGCTGCACGCCTATGGAAAAGGAAGCCGTGAGCGATCGTCCTGGCCTCGAGGAGGAAGGGGAGGAAATCCCCTCGATCATTCTTCCGGTGTATTCACCCATCGGGGCGGTCAGCGAGACGACCTTCGTTCAGGTCTGCACCTCGGAGCATGCAACGGCCTACGTGTCCGCCCATGCCGTGGATGCCCATATAGCTCAGGCCATGCTGGACGTCTTCGAGGAAATGATCTATCCAGCGCTGCCTGAGCCGGACGTTCTGGAAGGGAAAAAGCTCAACATCCTGATATGCTATATGGAAGGCAGCGTGTATGGATACATGCCCTCCGAGCTGCAATCTGGGGAACAAGGCCCTCTCGTTTTCTTGAACGCCCTCTATACGGACGATCTTGCCTACGCGCTGGCCCATGAGTATCAGCACTTTTGCGCCTTTGACGCCTGTGCAGCGGGACACACGGTCATATCGGAGGAAACCGACGAGCTGCTTTCCGATATGTTCACGGAGCTTTTGTTCCCTGGTCGAGGGCGGGAGCGCGGTATCCTGTCCGAAGATAGAACGCTGGCCGCCCAGGAAAGGATCGAAGGGTGGGGAAAGGATGCCCTGCCGCATGCTTACGACCTTCTGCGGGCAGGATACGCGGAGAAAGAATTGCTATTGACCTTGGAGAAAGGTGAAGGATGAGATTTGACCGATTCAATCGAACAGGATGCCTTTTGCTTGCCCTGGCTCTGCTGCTGACCGGCTGCGATCAGCTGGAGCGCTATTTCCCCAGCGGTTCTCCAAAGGAAGGGCTGCTGATCAACGAGGTGGTCACCAGCAATCAGCTGAGCCTTCAGGACCAGGTCTACGGAAGTCCCGACTGGATCGAGCTGTACAACGGGTCCGATCAGAGCATCCGATTGAGCAACTACTACATCACCGACAATATGGAAGCGCCGCAGAAGGCGTTTCAACTGCCGGACGTCTCGCTGGCGCCGGGGGGGTTCTATCTGCTGTACGCCCGAAAGAAGGGCGGAGAAAACTGCGTCGGTTTCTCCCTGAAGAAGGGAGGGGAGGTCCTTACCTTGATGGACGCCCACATGGAGGAGGTCTCCTCCTTGGTGGTGCCGACCCTGATCCGGGACGTATCCTATGCGCGCCGGGACGACGGGTCCTATGGGTACTGCGATCTCCCTACGCCGGGAGCGCCCAACAGGGACGATATACGGGACGATCTGCCCCTTTCCTCCCAGCTCATGAAGGAACCGGAGCCGGAGACGGAGGACAAGCCTCGCTCCCCGGACATCCTGATCACGGAATTGGTATCGAAGAACAAATCTTCCCTGACTGCAGACGGCTGCGATGGATGCACAGAGTGGGTGGAGCTCTTTAATCCCAACGACATACCCGTCTCCCTCTCTGGATTCACCCTGACAGACGATATGAACGAAGGGGAGCGGCACAACTTCCCGGATGTGGAGCTGTCTCCCGGGCAATTTCTGATCGTCTGCTGCGGCCGCGATGCCTGCACCGCGGAGGGGCATGTGCGGGTGGATATCGGTTTATCCGCTCAGGGGGAGGAGCTGTATCTGTTCGACAGTAACGGATACACCCTGGATCACGTTTCCTTCCCGGCTCTGTCTGCGGACGTATCCTGGGCTCGGCGCAGCGATGGCAGCTGGGGATACTGCATACAGCCCACGCCCGGTTCTGCGTCGATAGAGGAGAGCATCCTTATGGACCTTTCGCCGCTGCCCATGGACGATCCCTTCCACACGATCCATATCCATGAGGTCCTCTACCGGAACGAGCACAGCATCCTGGACGAGGACGGGGACCGGTCGGATTTCGTAGAGCTGTATAACGGCGGAGACACGGCAGTAGATCTTGGCGGCTGGTATTTGAGCGATACGCCCGAAAAGATGACGAAATGGCCCCTGCCGAAGGTGTCCCTGGCTCCCGGGGCGTATCTGCTGATCTTCCTGTCCGGCAAGGACAGGGACGGGGGAGAGCTCCACGCCTCCTTCTCCCTGCGGGCAGGGGAGACATTGGTGCTGTATGACAGCGTCGGCCGTCGATACGACGCGCTCTTGGTCCCGGAGACGGCGGAAAACGTGTCCATCGGCCGGGATGAAAACGGCGCTGTCGTCTTTTACAGTCATCCCACGCCCCTGGAGGAAAACGGGAATCCCATACCCACTGGAAAATAATCCGCACCGCTTGTCGCTCGGAGTCCGCTCCGGACCTTTTTCTGTCCATGAAAGAAAAACGGCATACCGGGGCAGGCTGATGGTATGGATAAATTCGTCATCTTTTGTGTAGGAGCGGCAGCTTCTGTCCTATCGGAGATCTTTTGGAATGGCGCGAGCCGATGGACTATCGGGCTGTGGGGCGGAGCAGGCATGCTCCTTCTGCGGCGCATCGTGCTGCGTTTTTCCTTCATGAGCAGAGCGTTTCTGTGCATCTTCGGCGCTTTCGGGTTGATAGCCATTTGGGGCGTCATACTGATCCTGTCGAGTATTTATGCCCGTTCGGATAGCAGGGAGCCCATTCATATACTTTCCAAGATGCCCAGCTTTTCCTACGGGCTGTACCGATTTTTGCTTCTGGCCCCCGCCTATGCTGTGATCGAATATATCGAGGCCTGTTTTCGCATGTGATCCGAATAATTATATCTTGTTTGAAATGACAGAACATGATATACTGTGACGGAATATGAAAGGAAGGTCTGTATGCGGATTTTAGGGATCGACCCCGGATATGCGCTGCTGGGCTACGGCGTGATCGACACCGATGGGCGCAGCGCCACGGCCGTAGATTATGGGGTGGTGGAGACCAAGTCCGGTTCTCCCTTTCCCGAACGGCTGCAGCGGCTCTACGACGGGGTAAGCCAGCTGGTGGAGATGTATCGGCCGGACTGCGCGGTGTTTGAAGAATTGTTCTTCTATCACAACATCACCACCGCCATCTCCGTAGGCGCCGGCCGGGGCGTGGCCATCCTGGCGGCCCAGCAAAAGGGGCTTCCCCTCTACGAGTACACGCCCATGCAGATCAAGCTGGCGGTCACCGCCAACGGCCATGCCGACAAGAAGCAGGTGCAGCATATGGTGAAGCTCCTGCTGAACCTGAAGGCTGACCCTAAGCCTGACGACGCAGCGGACGCCCTGGCGGCAGCCCTGTGCCACAGCTCCACGGCTCGGCCCGCGGCGGAAGAGTTCCGCATCAAATGACAGGAGGAGAGATGTACGCCTATATTCGTGGGATCGTTTCGGATATCGCTGCGGATCGAGCTGTGCTCGAAGCGGCTGGCGTAGGCTACGAGCTGTTCGCGGGCCGCAAGACCCTGGACAAGCTCATCCTTGGCGAAGAAGCCAAACTTTACACCCATTTGCACCTGGCGGAGGGCGTGCAGGCCCTGTACGGCTTCTACGACCCGGAGGAGCGGGAGATGTTCCGCCGACTCATCGGCATCACCCGGGTGGGGCCCAAGCTGGCCATCAGCGTCCTGTCCGTCATGGAGCCATCGGACGTGATCTCGGCGGTCGTCACAGACAATCCCGCCGCCTTCGACGCCGTCCAGGGCATGGGCCGCAAGATGGCCCAGCGGGTCATTTTGGAGCTGAAAGAGCAGGTCAAGGACGCGCCTATACCTGTCAAGACTGGACAGGCCATCCCGGTGAACGTGCCGGAGAACATCCGTTCGGAGGCCGTTCAGGCGCTGGTGGCCTTGGGGTACGACGGGCTCACCGCCTCTCGTGCCGTTTCGGCGGTAGAGGAAGCGAAGAACGTGGAAGAACTGATCACCAAGGCCCTGCGCAAGCTGGCAAGATAGCGAGGAACGATGAAAGAGGACGATCGGATCATCACCTCCTCCATGCGGGAGGAGGACATCAAAAACGATTATAGCCTGCGTCCCAAGTTCCTGAGCGAGTATATCGGTCAGGACGAGGCGAAGGAGCATATCTCCATCTATATCTCTGCCGCCAAGTCCCGGGGAGAATCCCTGGACCACGCCCTGCTGTATGGCCCTCCGGGCCTCGGCAAGACCACGCTGGCGGGCATCATCGCCAACGAGATGGGCGTGAATCTGAGGGTGACCAGCGGCCCGGCCATCAGCCACGCCGGCGATCTGGCTGCCATCCTCACCAACCTGGCCCCCGGGGACGTGCTGTTCATCGACGAGATCCATCGGCTGAATCCCGCCGTGGAGGAGGTGCTCTATCCCGCCATGGAGGATTACGCCCTGGATATCGTCATCGGCAAGGGGCCTGGGGCAAGGAGCATCCGGCTGGATCTGCCCAAATTCACCCTGATCGGCGCCACCACCCGGCTGGGCATGCTGAGCTCCCCCCTCCGGGACCGGTTCGGCATCAAGGAGCAGCTGCAGCTCTATTCTCCCCAACAGCTCAAGGAGATCATCGTTCGCAGCGCCCAGATCCTGGGCATCGAGATCGACGAGGAAGGGGCGTTGGAGATCGCCTCCCGTTCCCGGGGCACGCCTCGTATCGCCAATCGGCTGCTGCGACGGGTCCGGGATTATGCCCAGGTGAAGGGCACCGGCTGTGTGGACCTGACGACGGCCCAGAAGGGGCTCAACATGCTGGCCATCGACGAGCTGGGCCTGGACGCGGTGGACCGGCGCATGCTCATCGCCATGATCACCATCTTCAAGGGCGGACCGGTAGGGCTGGACACCATCGCTGCCTATACGGGAGAGGATGCGGGCACCATCGAGGACGTGTACGAACCGTATCTATTGAAGCTGGGGTTCCTGGCCCGCACCAACCGAGGCCGCATTGTGCTGCCGGACGCTTATGTGCATCTCGACTATCCCGTGCCTGAAACCGCTGCCACGCAACAACTGAAACTGGAGGTATGAAAACCTATGTTCAATAAAAAAAAGAAACTGATCGAAGAACAGAACAAGATCATCTCGGATTTGAACGAGAAGCTCCAGGCGCAGCAGCTGGAGCTGGACACGGTCAAGGCCCAGCTGGAGGCCTATCATCAGCGGGAATTCGCCATCTCCCGGGCCCTGACGGACGCCGCTGAGACGGCCACCCGCATCGTGACGGACGCCCAGCGGGAGTCGGACGATATCCACGATTCCGCCCAGCGGGATTTCATGGCTTCCCAGAAGAAGGGGGAGGCCGTGGTACAAACCGCCTACGAGAACGCCCGGGACATCATCAAGGACGCGGAGAAGACCAGTGAGCAGAAGATCAAGGATACGGACGCCGCCGTGTGCGCCTACATGAAGCTGCTCAACCAGTTCAACGATTCCATCAAGGAGCAAGCCAGGCAGGCGGAGGAGAACGTGAAGAAGCTCTCCGACTACTATGCGCAGCTGAATCGAGCCCTGCCGGAGCTGTTTGCGGAGGTGCCTCAGATCAGTCAAGCGATCGTCCAGCCGGCAGAGGATATCTTACCCGACCCTGAAGGGGACCCTGCCCAGCTCATGCGCAACATCTATACCATACAAAGCCGGTACCTGCTCCATGAGGATATGCCCGACCGGACCAGCGTCCCCGAGCAGGAGGAAGCGCCCCAGCCCGGCAAGGCGGAGGATGGGGGGCCTGTGCCCGAGGAAAAGCCTATCCCTCAATTTGAGGCGGAGGAGGAGGCTGTCGTCAAGGTATCCGACATCGTGACGGAGGATGTGGGCACCATCGACACCGACGAATTCATCGAGAAGACCACCGCCATCGGCAACCATCCCTTTGGGGAAACGGAATAACGCGGGTTATCCCTCGCTTTTCATAAAAGAGTAAACAGGAGGAAACTAATATGGCAAAAAAGACAGTGGAAGACATTCAGGTCGCTGGAAAGCGCGTGCTGTGCCGTGTGGATTTCAACGTGCCCCTGACCGAGGACATGAAGGTGGCGGACGACAAGCGTATCGTGGCCGCCATGCCCACCATCAAGTACCTGCTGGACCACGATGCAAAGGTGATCCTTTGCTCCCATCTGGGCCGTCCCAAGGGCAAAGTGGACATGAAGTACACCCTGGCGCCCGTAGCCGCCCGTCTCCAGGAGCTGCTGCCAGAGGTGCGGGTCCAGTTCGCCTCCGACACCGTGGGGGAGAGCGCCCAGAAGTGCGTAGCTGACATGAAGGACGGGGAGATCGTGCTGCTGGAGAACACCCGCTTCCAGAAGGAAGAGGAAGCCAACGATCCTGAGTTCTCCAAGAAGCTGGCGAACCTGGCGGACATCTTCGTGTCCGATGCCTTTGGCACCGTCCATCGGGCCCATGCGTCCACCGCGGGCGTGGCGGAATACCTCCCCGCTGTGGCCGGGTTCCTGATCGGCAAGGAGCTGGGCATCATGGGCGAGGCCCTGAACAATCCCCAACGGCCCTTCGTGGCCATCCTGGGCGGCGCCAAGGTCTCCGACAAGATCGGCGTCATCAAGAACCTGCTGGAGAAGTGCGACACTCTCCTCATCGGCGGCGGCATGGCCTATACCTTCTACAAAGCCATGGGCTATGAGATCGGCAATTCCCTGCTGGACGAGAACAGCATCGACCTGGCCAAGGAGCTGATGGCAGACGCCAAGGCCCGGGGCGTGAACCTGATGCTGCCGGTGGACACCGTGGTGGCCCCCGAGTTCAACGCAGACGCCGAATATAAGACGGTCCCCGCCAATGCCATTCCCGCCGGCTGGATGGGCATGGATATCGGCGAGGAGACCCGCGCCAAGTATGCCGAGGTCATCAAGGCTGCCAAGACCGTCATCTGGAACGGGCCTATGGGCGTGTTCGAGTTCCCCAACTTCGCCAAGGGCACCTCTGCCGTGGCCGAGGCCTGCGCTGAGTGCGAAGGCACCACCATCATCGGCGGCGGCGACTCTCCACCGGCGGCGGCGCTTCCCTGGAGTTCCTGGAGGGCAAGGTGCTGCCCGGTGTGGCCGTTCTCAATGATAAATAAGAAAGAGGTATAAAACTATGCGTAAACCTATCATTGCCGGCAACTGGAAGATGAACAAGACCCCCGAGGAAGCCAAGGCGCTGGTCAGCGACCTAATTCCTCTCGTGAAGAACGCCAAGTGTGACGTGGTCGTCTGCCCGCCCTTCGTGGACCTGTGCCCCGTATCTAAGCTCATCGAGGGCACCAACATCCACCTGGGCTGCCAGAACATCCATTGGGCCGAGAGCGGCGCCTATACGGGCGAGATCTCGCCCAGCATGCTGAAGGCCTTCGGCGTGGAGTACGCCATCATCGGCCACAGCGAGCGCCGCGCTTACTTCGGCGAAACCGACGAGGGCGTAAACAAGCGGGCCAAGGCTGCCCTGGCGAGCGGCATCGTCCCCATCATCTGCGTGGGCGAGACCCTGGAGCAGCGGGAAGCGGGCGTGACCGAGACCTTCGTCAGCGGTCAGACCGTTGCCGCCTTTGCGGGCATCCCCGCGGAGGACGCCGTGAAGGTGGTCATCGCCTATGAGCCCATCTGGGCCATCGGCACCGGCAAGACCGCCACCGCGGCGGACGCCAACGCCACCATCGCCGTGATCCGCAAGACCATCGCGGGCATCTACGGCGAGGAAGTCGCTGAGAAGGTGCGCATCCAGTACGGCGGCTCCATGAAGCCCTCCAACGCCACCGAGCTCATGAGCATGCCGGAGATCGACGGCGGCCTCATCGGCGGCGCTTCCCTCAAGGCTGTTGACTTCGCGGGCGTGGTGAACTACTGATGAAGCCCATCACCGCATTGATCATCCTCGACGGCTTCGGCTATCGGGAGGAGAAGGAATATAACGCCATCCTGACCGACGGCGCGGTCCACTTCATGCACCTGTGGGACACCTGCCCCCACACGCTCCTGGGCGCCAGCGGCATGGACGTGGGCCTGCCCCGGGGCCAGATGGGCAACAGCGAGGTGGGCCACCTGAACATCGGCGCAGGCCGCATCGTGTATCAGGAGCTGACGCGGATCACCAAGTCCATCGAGGACGGAGATTTCTTCGAGAATCCCGCGTTCCTGAAGGCTGT
>CACXNN010000026.1 GCA_902768995.1 uncultured Eubacteriales bacterium
TGGAAGGCCACCTGGGCCGCCTCCAAGTCCATATTGCAGGAGAGCTCGTAGAACCGGACCTGTCGGGTCAGCTCCTGGATCAGCTCCATGGTCCGAGCGAACGCCTCCCGATCCTTGGGGCAGTAGACCTGCTGCATGAGCCGGGGGAACGCCTCCCGGGCACCGATGGGCCGGATGCTGTTCTCCGCCCCCCGCTGCAGCAGACACAGGGCCCGGAGGGGCACGGCGATGTTGCTGCTCAAATGATGCTTGCCGTCGTAGGGGGTGCCGTAGACCAGCGCCGCCTGATCCGTGATGCGCACGAGGGGCTTGTCGTCGTTCACGTAGACGAGCCGATCCCCCAGCAGCTGCTGCCAGAGCCGGGCATGGGTGCTCTTGCCCGTGCCGCTCCTCGCTGCGAACAGATACCCCCAGCCGTCCACCGCCACGGCGGACCCGTGGAACAGGAAGGTGCGGTAGGCGGGCATCCGCTCCGCGATCTGACGGTAGACGGCCAGCTCCTCCAGATACTCGTCGTTCCAGGCCCGGACGGGCAGCCCCTCCAGCCGATCCTCCCGGGCCGAGTTCTCCCGCTCCCGGTCGATATCCTCCCGGCTGGTCCGCACGACGAAATCCGGAGCGTCCTCCACCCGATACGCGGCGCAGCGGGTATGGACCCGCTCGTATAGGGCCTCGATGCCGATATTCCGTTCCGCCATGCGATAGACCCGCATCCCGCCTCCTGTTTACAGCACGCCAGCGCTGGTGAGCTTGTCCGCGAAGGAGCGCACGTTCTCCCGGGCAGTGGCTTCGTCCACCTCGTATTCCTCCATGAGCTCCTTGACCACGCCGTCCTGGTCCTGGCCCTCCATCAGCAGCTCGAAGATCCGCTTCCCGGTCTTGTTCATGCGGATCATGCCGGAAAACCGCTTGGCCGCCTCGCCCACGGGCACGGCGTACCATTCGCCCTCGATCTCGGTCAGGATCATATCCTTCAGCGTGTTCATGCTTTTCTCCTCCTTGGCCATACCTCTCCAATTATATAGATACAGCATACCACAGCCGGCCCCCATTTTCAAGGCAGCCCCGGTTTTTCCTGCGGCGGCGCAACCTCTGTCCGGGCTGCGAGGTGTTATGGGCAAAGAACGAAGGAGACACGAACATGAAGCGCATAGTAATCCTGCTGCTGGCCCTGACCCTGACGACGGGCTGCGCGGCGGACCCGGCCGCGGCCCACGGCGGCAAAAGTGACTCGACCATGTGGAAAAAGCCCCCGGCTTTTACGGTGCGGGTCGGTGAAAACCAAGGCCAGGCCGCCCTGGGCACCTATTCCTGGACCTGGCCCAACGGTAACGGCACCGACTCCGGCGTGGAAGCCGACGGCCTCCATCCCCTGGACATGGTGGACCATGTGACGCCCCTCCCCCTGGGGGACGAACGGTCTGCGACGCTCACCTTCGAGCTGGACGGGCTCGCCCTGGACCAGCTGACGGTCCGCCGCTGGGCCCTGTCCTGCGCCGGGGACCCGGCCAAGTACGAAAGCGACTTTGAACTGCTGCCCTTCACCATGGACGGGGGCACCATCGCGATAGAACTGCCCGATGGCAGCGGCGGCGTCTTCGAGGTCCACGCCTACTTTACGGGTGAGAGCCACGGGGACGGCTACTACGCTTTCTGGATGGAGCCCCAGGCTCCAAAAGACATTGGATAAATACATCCATGGACAGCAAAAAGGACAGTCCGCAGACTGTCCTTTTCGTTTGTTCCGTTTACTCGGCTGAGGGCAGGGGCTCCTTCATGGCCCAGTCGAACAGGTCCTTGAGCTTGCCCTGGGTGTTGGTGAAGACGAAGGTCGCGCCGCCGTTGGTCTCGATGGTGAGGGTGGAGAAGAGGAACTTCTTATCGAAGCGGTACGTCTTCACCGACTCCCGCCGGATGATCTTCACGTCCCCCCCGCCCAAGGCGGTGAAGAGGACGATGATCCGCCGATCCGTGACGGCCACCATCTTCCGATTGCCCTCGTGGACGCCGGTGAGCAGGCAGTTGAGCCGCTCGTACTCCCCCAGCATCTGCATCAGGGCTTTGAGCTCCTTGCGATAGTAGAAATCGTTGTAGATGCCCAGCTCCTGCAGCCGGCTGTTCAGGTCGTTCCGAACCATGCTTTATTTCAGGACGGAATCGGCTTTGAGGAAGCCCAGCTTCTTGGCGATGCAGCAGGTGCAGGTCAAGTCGCCGGTGACGTTCAGGGCGGTACGGCCCATGTCGAGGATGGCGTCGATGCCCAGGATCATGGCGTAGGCACCGGCCAGGTTAGTGCCGGCCTCGATGGGCAGGTTGATGCCCTGCATGACCATGGCCAGCATGATGGCGCCGGCGCCGGGCACGCCCGCGGTGCCGATGGAAGCCAGGGTGGCGAGCAGCACGATCATGCCCATCTCACCGAAGGACAGGCCCCGGCCCTGCGTGGACATGACCAGGAAGAAGGCGCAGACGCCCTGATAGATGGCCGTGCCGTCCATGTTGATGGTGGCGCCCAGAGGCAGGGAGAAGGCATAGACTTCCTTGTCGACGCCCAGGTTCTCCGCCGCCGCGAAGGTGGTGGGCAGGGTGCCGTTGGAGGAACGGGTGACGAAAGCGGTGATGAAGGGCGTCCGGGCCTCCTTGAAGAAGGTGCCCAGCTTGATCTTGAAGATGGCCAGCAGGCCGCCGTAGACCGCCACGATGTGGATGAGGTAGCCCAGGAAGCAGGCGATGGTCACGGTCAGCAGGGCGCCGGCCACCTTGGCGCCGTTCTTGGCGAACACCTCGCAGATCAACACGGCCACGCCGATGGGGGCGTACTGCATGATGCCGGAGACGATCTTCATCATGATCTCGGCCAGGCAGTCGAAGATGTTGTACATGGTGGTGGAGATGGTGCGGATGCGCTCATCCTGGGACACCTTCATGAAGGACAGGCAGAGGCCGAAGACCAGGGAGAAGAAGATGACCTGGAGCACGGTCTCGTTGACCAGGGACTGAAGGACGCTGGTGGGGATGATGTTGGCGATGACGTCCCAGACGTTGGTCTCGGCGGTCTTGCCGGCGGCGTCGGCAGCCAGCTGGGCGACGGCGGCCATCTCGGCATGGGGGCGGAAGATGTTGCCCATCAAGAGGCCGATGATGACGCCGAAAGCAGAGGTGACCAGGTAGATGATGACCACGCGGATACCGACCTTGCCCACGTTAGCGGGAGAGACGGAGGACGCGCCGACCACCAGGGAGCCGACGATCATGGGGATGATGATCATCTTCAGCAACCGGGTGAAGATGGTGCCGAACATGCTGATCCACTTGGGCAGGGCCGTGACGCCGGTGGCGGCCAGGATGATGCCCGCGACCGCGCCGATGACGAGGCCGATGAGGATCTTGTACAGTACGTTGAAGTTCAGGTATGCCCGCAGGATACCGCCCTTCTTGGGTTCGTTGTTTGCCATAGATACCCCTCCTGAATTTTTTTACCCATCACCGCCGACATCGGGGTAGATTGGGATGTTTACAGTATATCATGGGAAAAAGAAATATGGAAGGGAAAATGAAAAAAATTCAAACAATTTGGCTTTTTCGTGAACTCGGCTGAGGAAAGGCAAAAAAAGAGGAGGGTGTCGCCCCTCCCCTGGCTGTACTTTTTTACTGCAGGAAGCCGTTGATGATCTGCTCCTCAGCCTCCGCTTCCGTGAGGCCCAGGGTCATGAGCTTGGTGAGCTGCTCCCCGGCGATCTTGCCGATGGCGGCCTCGTGGACCAGTGCCGCGTCCAGGTCGTTGGCTTCCAGGCCCGGCACCGCCAGGATGCGGCCGTTGTCCATGATGATGGAGTCGCACTCCGTGTGGCCGGAGCAGGGGGCGTTGCCCACGATCTTGGCGTCGAACTTCTGATAGGAGGAGTCCCGGGCAACGGACCGGGAGACCACGTCCGCCGTGGCGCCGGCGCCGTTGAGCTCTACCACATAGGTGCTGATGGCCCGCTGCTCCCCGTGGGTCATGAGCCGCTCCCGGACCAGGAGCTTGGCGCCTGCCTTCAGTTCCGCGGTGGTGGTGCGGACGGTGTCGTCCACGCCCTTGATCTGCACCATCTCCATCTCCACGGTGCTGCCTTCGTCCTGATATACCTCGGTGCCCGGGTTCAGGATGCGCTTGCCCGCGCCCTCGCCGGAGCCGTAGTGCTTCTCCACGTACTTCACGTGGGCGTTCTTCCCCACGTAGAACCGGTGGACGCCGTCGTGCTCCGCGTCCTGGTTGCCGCAGTTATCGATGCCGCAGCCCGCCACGATCAGCACATCCGCCCCCTCGCCCACGAAGAAGTCGTTGTAGACCACCTCCTTGAGGCCCGTTTGTGTCAGGACCACGGGGATATGGACGCTCTCGTTCTTGGTGAAGGGTGCGATGCGGATGTCCATGCCGCTCACGTCCGTCTTCGAGGTGATCTCGATGTTGGCCGTGGACCGGCGGCCCGCCATCTGGCTGTTGGACCGGATGTTGTAGGCCCCCTCGGGCACGGCGTGCAGGTCCGCGATCTCCCGCAAAAGCCGCTTTTGTATCTCGTCCAGCTTCATGCCTGCGCGCCCCCTTTCCCGGAGATCATGTGGCATTCGGACACGGCGGAGGCGGTGCCCATGAGCTGGGGCAGGATCTTGTCCCGGGGCCCCTGCTTCTCCACCCGGCCGTCCTTGAGCACCACGATCTCGTCGGCGATGTTGAGGATCCGCTCCTGATGGGAGATGATGAGGATGGAGCTGTTTTGGATGGTCCGCCGCATGTTCTCGAAGACCTCTATGAGGTTCTGGAAGCTCCAGAGGTCGATGCCCGCCTCCGGCTCGTCGAAGACGGACAGGGCCGCGCCCCGGGCCAGGACCGTGGCGATCTCGATCCGCTTCAGCTCCCCGCCGGACAGGCTCGCATTGACCTCCCGGTCGATATAGTCCCGGGCGCAGAGGCCCACGGCGGACAGGTATTCGCAGGCCCCCGCCGCGGCCAGATGCTTCCCCGCCGCGATGCGTATCAGGTCCAGCACCTTGATGCCCTTGAACCGGACCGGCTGCTGAAAGGCGTAGGCGATGCCCAGCCGCGCCCGGTCGGTGATGCTCTTTTCGGTGATGTCCTCCCCCTGAAAGAGGATGCGGCCTTCGGTGGGCTTCTCGATGCCCGCGATGAGCCGAGCCAGGGTGCTCTTGCCGCCGCCGTTGGGGCCGGTGATGACCACCAGCTTGCTCTCGGGCACCGCCAGGCTCACCCCGCGGATGATCTCCTTGTCGCCCCTGTCCTCCGCAACCTGGAAGGACACGTTCTTCAATTCCAGCATATCGTTTCTCATGTTCTCGTTCCTATTGGGTAGTATGCCCGTTTCGGCCTATTCTCCCGCACCTACGGTCCCGCAGAGTTCGGAATAGCCCCAGGCCAGGCCCTCGGGCAGGGGGCGCTGCTGGTAGTCCACCACGCCTCCGGTACCGGCCTCGTCCCCGTGATGGTTCAGCTTCACGCCCAAGAAGAACAGGGCCGTGGAGATGCCGCCGTCCAGGTTGAAGGCCTCCACGCAGCCCTCCTCCTGGAGGAGCTTAGCTAGCTCGATCAGCTTGAAGCCGATGCTGTAGCCCGGCTGCCGGCCGTCCGCCACGATGATGACGAAGTGGCCCGGTTCCACCATGCCCACGGCGCAGCGGGGGTTCCGCTGGGTGGTGTTGGTGGCGCCGGAGGTGATCTGTCCCTCCATGATGAGGTCGGAGCCCCGGGGGAAGGAGAACACGTCCTGGGTACCGGATTCCCACAGGGTCAGGGCGTCCACGGTGCGTCGATCGAAGACCTTGAAGGACTGGGTCTCCGAATAGTAGGCCATGGCGTTGGAGGTCCTCAGCTGGCTGAATACCCGGCCGTCCCGGATCAGAATGCCCTTGGCGGAGGCTTCCGCCTGGATCAGGTTGTCGCCGGTGAACCAGATGACGCTCTTGTAGCGCAGGGCCATCTCCTGGGGCATGCACCGGGCGTAGCTGTTCTTCCGGTTGGAGGCGAAGGTGGGATAGAAGCTGTCGTAGTCCCGGGTGTACACGTGGGCCACGAAGTAGGTCACGGGCTGGCCCTGCTCCCGGCCGCCGGCCATCTCGAAGGGCTTCTGCATGACCTCTGCCTGCAGCAGCTCCGGCACGGTGTAGACCCGGCGATCGATCTCCACGCTCAGGATGTCGGAGCGATAGACCCACTTCCCGGCCTCGTTGTCGAAGGTCTCCACCTGCTCCTGGTCCCCGTAGGGCAGGAAGGGGTAGGGATCCGGGGTGGGCGTGGGCGTGGGCTCCGGCGTGGGCGTAGGCTCCTCCGTGGGCTCCGGCGTGTCCGTAGGCTCCGGCGTGTCCGTGGGCTCCGGACTGGGAGTAAAGGAGGGCGCGGGGGTGAACGTGGCCGCCGGCGCGGGCGTGGGCTCCGGCAGGACGGCGATGTACTTAAGATAGGAGAACCCGATGATGGTCACGACGGACAGCGCCATGGCGCCGATGGTTATGGCCAGCAGGGGCACGTCCCTGCCCCGGAAATGCAGGACGAATGCCGCCAGGCTGCCCAGGACGGCCAGGCCCAGCAGCGCCGCCATCACGATCTCCAGGGCGCCCTTGAAGGGGAGCCGGGCCACCTTCTCCGTCACCGTGGGGGTGGGGGTCGGGGTCGGCGTGGGCGTGGGCGTGGGGGTCGGGGTCGGCGTGGGGCTCGGCGTAGGGGTGGGCGTCGGCGTGGGGGTGGGCGTCGGCGTGGGGCTCGGCGTGGGCGTGGGGCTCGGCGTGGGCTCCGGCGATGGCGTGGGGGTGGGCGAAGCGTAGGAGATGAGGTCCTTCGCCTTCAGGTTCTCCGTCAGGTCCGTCTTCTTCTTGTCCTGGCCCACCGCGGTATACGCCAGGGTGAACCGGCCCGTTTCGGGCAGGGCGCGCTTATAGAACTGGCGGGTAAGGACATGCCGATAGGCCGCCGCGGTCTCAGCCTTCACCGCCTCGTAGGAAACGACGGTGTCGCCCTTGGGATCGGAGATGTACAGCTTCTGGACCTTGTGGGCCTTGCCTGCATCCGCGTACTTGGAGCTGTCCGCGGCCAGCTTCACGGCCTTCTCGATCTGGCTGGCCACGTAAGCGCTGCGCTGATCCTCCTCCCCGCCGCCGGCGCAGACCACCAGCTTGGGCTTCAGGGACCGGATCAGGCGCACCAGATACCCCTCCAGGGCCTTGTCGGTCCAGTTGTTCTGCACGTCCTCCAGCTCGTTGTAATCGTGGTCCAGGAACCCGCCCAGGAAGGGGGCCTCCCGATAGCCCAGGGACCAGAGGGCCGTCACCGCCTCGTTCAGAGGCCGGTTGTCGCCGGTGTTGGGAAAGAGCACGGCGTTGTCTTCGTTGAGGTAGCAGTAGGCGGTCTTCAGCTCATACTTGCCCATGTACAGGGCGGAGAGGCCGCCCAGCTCCTCGAAAAGGGCCTGGGGCTGGCCCAGCAGGACCAGCATATCCGCCTGCTGAAGCGGCTCGTTGAAGCAGATCAGATCCTCCGGCAGCGCTCCGTCGAAGAAGCGCATGGCGCTGACCGTCCAGGGCTGGGCGGAGGACAGGGCCACCTTGCGGCAGTTCGGCTCCAGCTCGTACCGCTCGAAGGGGGCGGCGGGAGTCACGTCCTCCCGCTTGAACTGGCGGCCCTGGGCGTCCGACTGGATGATGGTCAGGGTCTTGGGCCGGGTGAACCAGGCAAGGTACATGGACGGCTTCTCGCAGGCGGGCAGGTCCACGGTCATGGACCGGTTGCCCTTGATGGTGGCCCGGCTCAGAAGGCTTTCGTCCGTGAGCCGCGCCGCGATGCCGTCGTCCGGCAGGAAATAGACGCACTCACCGGTCACCTCCCTGGCCGCGCCCTCCGCCTGGGCGGCGGGGATCAGGGGCAGCGGCAGCAGGAACAGGGCCAAAAGAAGACAAAAAACTGCTTTTTTCAGGTTGCTTTTCATAACGGAAACAGCATAGCACACATGCCCCCGCCTGTGCAACGGGAATTTGGTTTTATATGGAATATATTGAAAGTCTCGCACCTTTTCTTCGAAAAGAAAAGGTGCCCAAAAGAAAAAATCACTCCATGGTATAGTATCGAACGTACCGCCCGGGGTCCGCTCCGGCCTCCATGTACCGGATCAGGATCGCGGCGCAGGCCAGGCTGTCGCTGTCGGCCCGGTGGTGGTTGAGGTCGATGCCGTAATATTCGCACATGTCGCCCAGTCGGTGGCTGATCCCCGGCAGGAGCCGCCGCCCCATGCGCACCGTGCAGAGCCCCGGCACCTCGGTCCGCCACTCGATGCCGTAGCCCCGGAGGCACTTCTTCAGCACGCCCAGGTCGAAAGGCGCGTTGTGGGCCACCAGGACGCCGGATGACAGGATGGGCTCGATCCGGGGCCACAGCGCGTCGAAGGTGGGCGCCCCCTCCACCGCCTCGCTGTCGATGCCGGTCAACTGGGTGTTGAACCAGTCGAAGGGCTGCTCCGGGTCCACCAGGGAATAGAAGGTGTCCGCGATCCGCCCGTCCTCCACCACAGCGATGCCGATGGCGCTCATTCGGTTGTTGTACCGGTTCGGCGTCTCCACGTCGAAGGCCACATACCGCACGGCCCGCTCCCCCTTCCCTAAGATTTGGGTACAGTATAGCGCCTTTTGGCATCTCGCGCAACAAGCGGCGATTTTATCGGTTTTTATTGAAAGCAGGAGCGGATTACCTTATAATACTATTAACGCTAAAAGGTGACCGATGATTACTCTGTATAGCTAAGGAGAATGAATATGGACGCACAAAAAGCTCTAATCACTAATATTTTTAACAATGCGACACTTATCGAAGTGCCATTCTTTCAACGGCCATATGTTTGGAATGAAGAACTCTGGGCGAAATTTGTTGAGGATATGGAATATGTCGTATTGACACATAAGCCTCATTTTTTGGGAGCCATCATTCTTAAGGATGCCGGGCAACCAATGCCTGGGGCTATGTTTGCGCAGCGTCGTACTGTCGTGGATGGTCAACAGCGTCTTACTACTTTTCTTCTTTTTATGAAAGCATTATGTCTCAAACAGAACCAGACCGCTGTTTTTGATCTCCAATTCAGAATAATGGGGCAGGAAATTGCTTTACGCCATGGGAAGAATGATAGAGAGGCATTTGAAAAAGCAATTTCTTCTATAACCCCTGTAACAATTGACAATCCTGCACCAGGATCCAGAATCATTGAAGCGTTCAATTATTTCATCGAGCATGTGAATCCCTCCAAGCTGGATATCATGACTATCTTCATGAACGCGCAATTCGTAAAGATAGATTTGAGTATAGACGAAGACGAACAGCAGATTTTCGATACAATAAATTCCTTGGGAGTGAGGCTCACAACAGCCGAACTGTTAAAAAACTACTTTTATTCTTGGCAAGATGTTGGCCTATACGAGAAGACCTGGGTAGAAGTGTTCGAAAAAGATAACGATACGCGTGCTTATTGGAACCAGGAATTTGAAATGGGCCGCATGACAAGAACGCTGATCGATGTGTTCTTTGATTCCTACTTTCAGCTGTTCGTCCAGGACTCCAAGTTCAAGGTGTCCACAGAAGATAAGATCGCGTATTCTCGGTTGGAACACTTAGCTAAATCCTATCAGGATTTTGTCAAGGTTTATTGCAACGGTGACAAGCAGGTGGTGCTTGGCCCAATGCAACAATACGCAAACAAATTCCGAGAGATATTTGATCCAGATTGCGTCAGTCGTCAGATGCCCAAGCATCCCGGCATTGAGCGAATCAATGTTATCGTTTTCGGATTAAAGAACGCCACGCTAATTCCATACATCCTCTATCTAGCCTGTAACGTGGAAGATTCGGCAGAATACAACAAAATGCCGGAAATTCTCGAAGCCTACATCATGCGTCGGATAGTCATACGGGCAACAACTAAAAACTACAACAATCTGTTCGTTTCTCTGATACTGAACAAGATAAATACGTCGGAAGCTCTGCTTTCAGCGCTAAAGAAGATGGGCGACG
Organism: uncultured Eubacteriales bacterium; assembly: GCA_902768995.1. Taxonomy (GTDB): domain Bacteria; phylum Bacillota; class Clostridia; order Christensenellales; family CAG-138; genus RUG472. The sequence goes on from CACXNN010000026.1 coordinate 10,040, forward strand.
GGACCACCTATGTGCCGTCTGATGAAGAGCTGTTGGATGGGTTCAAAACGAGTAAGCTTAGCAACCTTCAAGCAAAAGGTGTCATCTATTACATTGAATCCGGTATACGATCTCCAAAGAGCGCAGTCGCTCTTTTGGGCTTTAAACAATACAGCTTGGAACACCTTATGCCAAGAAAGTGGCGGAACCACTGGGCCCCCTGTGCATCCGAGGATTTGGCGCGGATTAGAGATCAAAAGCTTCAAACGCTCGGCAATTTCGCCATCATCACGCAGTCGTTGAACACATCCATCAGCGATGCAGACTGGCAAACCAAGAAGGCAGGAAAGAAAGATAATCCAGGCTTGGATCAGTGTGCAGCCGGATTGATAACGATGGAAAATGTGCTTTCTGAAAATACTTGGAGCGAGAGCAACATAGATTCCAGAGCAGACTGGCTTTGGAAGAATGCAAGGCAGCTTTGGAGCAGCGTAACACCGGCAGTCAACGATGGCACCGTTATAAAAGGCTCGACACAGTCTGCAAACACGGAAGAATTGAGAAAACGGTACTGGACTTATGCACTTCCCTTTATAAAGAAAGAAAACTATTTCTGGGGCGCTTTTTCCAATGTCAATCCCAGGGGATACAATTTTATAAGCGGCTACTTCGGTTTAAGTGGTTTCAGAGTCGATTGCGTGGCAAACTATGACGTAGCGCGAATTGATTTCTACCTTGCAAATGGTGATAGCACAATAAATAAACAGGCATTTGATCACTTGTTTGCTTATAAAGAAGAAATCGAAGGGAAGCTAGGCGTACAATTGTCATGGACTCGTGCAGAAGATAACGTTGCCTCTTGGATAGTTCACCATTTACATGGAGTCAGTGTTGGAAATGAGCAGGATTGGCCAAAGATG
>CACXNN010000027.1 GCA_902768995.1 uncultured Eubacteriales bacterium
CAGCAGTCCCGCATCCATTGCACCCGCCTCGCCGGCACGAAGGCGGACACCTGGTTCCTGCGCCAGGCGGACAAAGTGCTGGACCTGCCCTTTAAGAAGGAGCTGGCCCGGCCCGAGCGGGACAACGCCATCGACGGCTATATCAACCAGAACGAGGAGGACGTGACGGCGGACGGCGTCTGGCAGCGGTACTTCACCCGCCAGCCGGAGCCCTTCACCAAGGCGGAGCAGCGGGCGTACCTGGACACCGTGCGGGACGTGGCCCTGGGCTCCGACGCCTTCTTCCCCTTCTCCGACAACATCGAGCGGGCCTTCCGCTCCGGCGTCCGGTACGTGGCGGAGCCCGGCGGCTCCATCCGGGACGACGCGGTCATCGACTGCTGCGACAAGCACGGCATGGTCATGGCCTTCACGGGCATGCGCCTGTTCCACCATTGAGGGCGTTTCTATGAACGTCATGGTCATCGGCGGCGGCGGCCGGGAGCACGCCATCGTCAAAAAGCTGCGAGAGAATCCTGAGATCACGGCGCTGTACGCCCTGCCCGGCAACGGGGGCATGGCCCGGGAGGCCATCTGCGTGCCCATCGGGGCCACGGACCTGCCTGCCATCGCCGCCTTCGCCAAGGAGAAGGCCATCGACTACGCCGTGGTCACCCCCGACGATCCCCTGGTGCTGGGGGCGGTGGACCTGCTGGAAGGGCAGGGCGTCCCCTGCTTCGGCCCCAACAAGGCGGCCGCCATGCTGGAGGGCAGCAAGGCCTTCGCCAAGGACTTCATGCAGCGGCACCATATCCCCACGGCGGCTTACAAAACCTTCACCGACCCCGAGGCAGCCCTGTCCTACGTGGCGAGCTGCCCCCTGCCCACGGTGGTGAAGGCGGACGGCCTGGCCCTCGGCAAGGGCGTGGTCATCGCCGAGACCCGGGAAGCAGCCGCAGAAGCGGTCCGGGCGGCCATGTGCGAGGGCAAGTTCGGCCACAGCGGCGAGACCGTGGTTGTCGAGGAGTTTTTGACCGGCCCCGAGGTGTCGGTGCTGGCCTTCACCGACGGGAAGACCGTCGTGCCCATGGTCAGCTCCATGGACCACAAGCGGGCCCTGGACAACGATCAGGGCCTGAACACCGGCGGCATGGGCACCGTGGCCCCCAACCCCTTCTATACGGAGGATGTGGCCCGGCGCTGCATGGCGGAGATCTTTCTCCCCACCGTCCGGGGCATGGCGGCGGAGGGCCGGCCCTTCAAGGGGTGCCTGTACTTCGGCCTCATGCTGACGCCCCAGGGTCCCAAGGTCATCGAATACAACTGCCGCTTCGGGGACCCGGAGACCCAGGTGGTGCTGGCGCTCCTCGGGAGCGATCTGTTCACCATCATGCGGGCGGTGACGGAGGAACGCCTCGAAGAAGCGGAGGTCCGCTTTAAGAAGGGCGCGGCAGCCTGCGTGATCCTGGCCTCGAAGGGCTATCCTCTTTCTTATGAAAAGGGTTTCGAGATCGAGATGCCCGAGAGCGTCCGGCCCCACGTGCTCTTCGCCGGGGCCAAGGAGAAGGACGGAAAGCTCGTTACCAGCGGCGGCCGGGTCCTGGGCGTGGTGGGCACGGGGGCGACCCTGCCCGAAGCGCTGGCCCTGGCCTATGCGCGGGCGGAAGAGATCACCTTTGCAAACAAGTTTTATCGCCGCGACATCGGCAAGCGGGCGTTGGAGGCGTAGATGGTTTATCGGATCTTTGTGGAAAAGAAGCCTGCCTTCGATCAGGAGGCGGAGGCCCTGCGCCGGGAGCTGACGGACTTTTTGGGCGTCGCCTCCCTGACGGGGCTGCGGGTGCTGAACCGCTACGACGCGGAGGGCATCTCCAAGGACCTGTTCGATCAGGCGGTCCGGACCGTGTTCTCGGAGCCCCAGGTGGATACGGCCACCGAGACGCCGGACCTTAAGGGCGGCGCCGTCTTCGCCGTGGAGTACCTGCCGGGCCAGTTCGACCAGCGGGCGGATTCCGCGGCCCAGTGCATCCAGCTCATCTCCCAGGGAGAGCGGCCTCTGATCCGCTCCGCCCGGGTCTACGTCCTCTACGGGGACCTGACCGAAGATGAGATCGCCGAGATCAAGCGGTACGTGATCAACCCGGTGGAGGCCCGGGAGGCGTCCCTCCAAAAGCCCGCCACCCTGCGCGTGGAGTACGCCGTGCCCACCGAGGTCAAGACCCTGACGGGCTTTCGGGAACTGGATCGGGAGGGCCTAAATGCCTTCGTCCGGGGCTACGGCCTGGCTATGGACACCGACGACATCGCCTTTTGCCAGCGGTACTTCGCTGACGAGGGCCGGGACCCCACCATCACGGAGATCCGCATGATCGACACCTACTGGTCCGATCACTGCCGCCACACCACCTTTTTGACCGAGATCGACGGGGTCACCTTCGAGGACGAGCTCCTGCAAAAGGCCTACGAGAGCTACCTCGACGTGCGCCGGGAGCTGGGCCGCACCAAGCCCGTCTGCCTCATGGACATGGCCACCATCGCCGTCAGGTACCTCAAGGCCCACGGGAAGCTCGATAAGCTGGACGAGAGCGAGGAGATCAACGCCTGCACCGTGAAGATGGAGGTGGAGGCCGACGGCAAGAAGGAGCCCTGGCTCCTGCTCTTTAAGAACGAGACCCACAACCACCCCACGGAGATCGAGCCCTTCGGCGGCGCGGCCACCTGCATCGGCGGCGCCATCCGGGACCCCCTGTCCGGCCGGTCCTACGTGTACGGGGCCATGCGGGTCACCGGTGCGGCGGACCCCACCCGGCCCGTCAGCGAGACTATCCCCGGCAAGCTCCCCCAGCGGAAGCTGGTGACCACGGCGGCGGCGGGGTACTCCTCCTACGGCAACCAGATCGGCCTCGCCACCGGGATCGTGGACGAGATCTACCATCCGGGCTACGCGGCCAAGCGCATGGAGATCGGGGCGGTCATCGCCGCCGCGCCTGCGGAAAACGTGCGCCGGGAGCGGCCCGAACCCGGGGACGTGGTCATTCTGCTGGGGGGCTCCACCGGCCGGGACGGCATCGGCGGGGCCACGGGCTCCAGCAAGGCCCACACCGCCCACTCCGTGGAGACCTGCGGGGCGGAGGTCCAGAAAGGGAACGCCCCCGAGGAGCGGAAGCTCCAGCGGCTGTTTCGAAACCCCGCGGCCTGCCGCATGATCAAGCGCTGCAACGACTTCGGCGCGGGCGGCGTGTCCGTGGCCATCGGGGAGCTGGCGGACGGGCTGTTCATCGACCTCAACGCGGTGCCCAAGAAATATGAAGGCTTGGATGGCACGGAGCTCGCCATCAGCGAATCCCAGGAGCGCATGGCGGTGGCGGTGGCGGCGGAGGACGTGCCCGCCTTCCTGGCCATCGCCCAGGAGGAGAACCTGCAGGCCTGCCCCGTGGCCCGGGTCACGGAGGAGCCCCGGCTGGTCATGGCGTGGAACGGGAAGAAGATCGTGGATATCAGCCGGGCGTTCCTGGATTCCAACGGCGCACCCAAGCATATCTGCATCGAGACCGGCCGCCCCGCCTTGGGAGAAAAGCCCCTGATCGGCGGGTTCCGGGAGAACATGGAGCGCCTGGCCGGGGACTTGAACGTCTGTTCTCGCCGAGGCCTCTCCGAGCGGTTCGATTCCACCATCGGCGCGGGCACGGTGCTCATGCCCTTCGGCGGCAAGCACCAGATGACCCCCATCCAGGCCATGGTCCAGAAGATCTCCCTGGAGCAGAAGCATACCGACGATTGTTCCCTCATGGCCTGGGGCTACGACCCCGTCCTCACCACCGAGAGCCCCTATCACGGGGCCTACAGCGCGGTGGTGGAGTCCGTCTCCAAGCTCGTCGCCACCGGTGCTGCCTTCGAGGACGTGTATCTGACCTTCCAGGAATACTTCCCCAAGCCCGGCCGGGACTCCAAGCGCTGGGGCCTGCCCTTCGCGGCCCTGCTGGGGGCTTTCCGGGCCCAGATGGACCTGGGCATCGGCGCCATCGGCGGCAAGGATTCCATGAGCGGCACCTTCGAAAAACTGGACGTGCCCCCCACGCTGGTGTCCTTCGCCGTGACCACGGAGAAGGCCGGGCGCATCCTGTCCAACGAGTTCAAGGGGGCGGGCCACCGGGCGGTGCTCCTATCCCCTGAATACGACGAGAATGGCCTCCCCGAGAGGAAGTCCCTGCTGGCCCTCTACGACCGGGTCAGCGAGCTCATCCATTCTGGCAAGGCCCTGGCCGCCTACACCCCGGAGCGGGGCGGCGCGGCGGCGGCCGTCATGAAGATGGCCTTCGGCAACGGCCTGGGGTTCCGGTTCGCGCCGGAGGTGCCCCTGGAGGCCCTCCTCATGGACCGGCCCGGCCGGTTCCTGCTGGAGGTGACGGAGCCCGTGGAGGGGGCCCTGACCCTGGGCGAGACCACGGAAACTTTCGCCTTCGTCCGGGGCGACGAGGCCCTGGACGGGCCAGCCCTGCAGTCGGTCTATGAGGATCGGCTGGAGGGGGTCTACCCCTGCAACATCCCCACGGCCCCGGGCCCGGTGGAGACCTTTAGCTTCTCCGCCCACGAGCATCCCAGGGCCCGGTCCCAGGCGGCGCGGCCCCGGGTGCTGATCCCCGTGTTCCCCGGCACCAACTGCGAATACGACAGCGCCAAGGCCGTCCGGGACGCGGGCGGCGAGCCGGTGGTGCTGGTGCTCAACAACCTGACCCCCGCGGGGATCGTAGCCTCCACGGACCGGTTCGCGAAGGCCCTGAAGAACGCCCAGATGGTGTTCATCCCCGGCGGCTTCTCCGGCGGCGACGAGCCCGACGGCAGCGGCAAGTTCATCACCGCCTTCTTCCGCAACGAGCGCATCAAGGACGGGGTCACGGACCTTCTTGACCATCGGGACGGCCTCATGTGCGGCATCTGCAACGGCTTCCAGGCCCTTATCAAGCTGGGCCTGGTGCCCTACGGCCGGATCATGGAGACGGACGAAAGCTGCCCCACCCTGACCTACAACCTGATCCATCGGCACCAGTCCCGGATCGTACGGACCCGGATCGCCTCCAACAAGTCCCCCTGGCTCAGCCTCATGGACGTGGGCGACGTGGTGAACGTGCCCATCTCCCACGGGGAAGGCCGGTTCGTGGCCAGCGAAGAGCTGATCCGGCAGCTGGCCGAGAACGGCCAGATCGCCACCCAGTACGTGGACCTTGACGGCCGGGCCACCATGGACGTGCGCTTCAACCCCAACGGCTCCCTGTACGCCATCGAGGGCATCACCTCCCCCGACGGCCGCGTCTTCGGCAAGATGGGCCACAGCGAGCGCATCGGCCACGGCCTCTACCAAAACGTGCCCGGCAACTACGACAACCGGATGTTCGAGGCCGCGGTCCGCTATTTCCGGTAATTTTGCCCACACCAAAAGGGCCCCCGAAAGTTTCGGGGGCCCTGTTCGTATTGCCTATACCGCCGTATCCTGGGGGGCGGGTTCCTCGGCGGCCTGGGGGACGAGCTTTTTGTAGAGCTCCGGCAGGTCGTAGTGGACGTGGTAGCGGAGGGGGTGGATCAGCCGGAAGAAGGAGCGCTTTTGGTCCGTGCCCAGCTTCACCCGGTGGATCATGGTAAAGCCCCGGAAGGGGGGCATGTAGGAGATCAGGTCGTTGATGTCGGCGAAGTTGGCGCAGTCCGTGCACAGGGTGGCCAAATATCGCTGCATCCGCTTCCGGTTCAGGGGCGTGCTCTTGAAGGGGCGGACGCTCCCGAAGGTGTAGAGGTAGGGTTTGACGCCGAAGTTGTAATTGAGGTCCTGGCAGCAGAGGCAGGCGATGGCGGAGCCCAGGGACCAGCCCAATATCTCCGTGGCCGCCTCCGGGTGGGCGTCGTGGAGCTCAAGCCACCGCTGGCGCACTTCCTGCTTGATGGCCAGATACATGTTTCCCCAGCCGTGGTGGACCCGAAGCTGCAGGGGCTCGCCCTCGAACTCGATGGCGCGATAGTAGCGGCTGCCGAACTCGAACACGTTGGCGATCCAGTCGATCACGCCGAAGGTGCGCTGGAAATGGATCTGGATCACGTCCCGATCGGCCTCGTAGTGCATCTCGTAGTTGACCTCGTGGGCCACCCCCAGGAGCTTGCCCAGCTTGGTGGTGTTGTATTTCACAGCCACGTACTTCACCGGGTAGGTGACCCGCCCGGTGTGGGTGAAATCCTCGCTGGTATTGATGAAATACTCCTCGTAGGGGAGCCGCTGATAGCTCATGGCCGCCTCTTTCTCTCCGATCTGCCAAATTTATACCATATGCGGCGGAATTTGTAAAGGAAAGCCCGTCTGTCGGCGGAAGGATTGCACTTTTTCGGCGTGGATGCTATGATGCAGGTATAAAAGGAAGAAGGAGGATCGCCATGCTTCAGATCGGCATTCGGCTCCACGACGTGAACACCACCCGGGACAGGGCTTTCCAGACCCTGGAGGAAAGGGCGAAGACGGCCCGGGAGGAGGGATTCTGCTGTGTGCACCTGGCCCTCAGCAAGGTGATGCCCGGGGTGACCTTCGACGAGGCGGCCATGACGGAGGGCCTCGCCATGCACGTAAAGCGGGTGTTCGCCCGGAACGAGCTGGACGTGGCGGTGCTGGGCTGCTATCTGAACCTCGCTCACCCGGACCCGGCGAAGCTGAAGGAGATCCAATCGAAGTACTACGCCCATATCCGCCTGGCGGCCCTTGCCGGCATCTGCACCGTGGGCACGGAGACCGGGGCGCCCAACGCCGCCTACAAATACGAGCCCGCCTGCCACAGCCGGGAGGCCCTGACCGCCTTTCTACGGGGCCTTGCGCCGGTGGTGGCGGAGGCGGAGCGCCGGGGCGTGACGCTGGCCATCGAGCCCGTGTTCAAGCACATCGTCTGGAACCCGGACCGGGCGTTGGAAGTGATCCGGGCCATGGGGAGCCCGAACCTTCGGATCATCTTCGATCCGGTGAACCTGCTCTCTCCGGAGAACGTGGATGAGCGGGAGCGGGTCTTCGGCGAAGCCGTGGACAAGCTCTGCGACCGGATCGCGGTGGTGCATCTCAAGGACTTCGTGCGGGCGGGCGGCGAGCTCAAGAGCGTGGCCGCGGGCACGGGCGAGATGGACTATTCGGCCATCCTGTCCTTCCTGAAGGCCCGCAAGCCCTACGTCCAGGCCACGTTGGAGAACACCGACGACACCAACGCCGTGCAGGCCCGGGCGTTCATCGAGAGAGCCTATACCAAAATGTGACGGAGGAAAAGCGCAAGAGCGTTCTTGCGCTTTTTCGGGATTGACATATACCCCCCATGGGTATACTATAGGGGCATCGAGAGGCGGCATGGACCGCGGAAAAGGAAGGGCTATGAAGCAATACGACGTGACGGGCATGAGCTGCGCGGCCTGCAGCGCCCGGGTGGAGAAGGCCGTGAACGGGGTGGAGGGGGTCACTGGCTGCGCGGTGAGCCTCTTGACCAACTCCATGGGCGTGGAGGGGGACGTGGCCCCGGAGAAGATCATCGCGGCCGTGGAGGCGGCGGGCTATGGCTGCGCCGAGAAGGGCGCGGCGAAGAAGGTGGACCACGCCGCCGAGGAGGAGGCCCTGAAGGATCGGGAGACGCCGGTGCTGAAGAAGCGGCTGCTGTGGTCCCTGGGCTTTCTGTTGGTCCTCATGTACTTCTCCATGGGCCACCATATGTGGGGCTGGCCCATCCCGGCCTGGTTCGAAGGGAACCACGTGGCCATGGGCCTCGTTCAGATGGTCCTGTCCGCCGTCATCCTGCTCATCAACAAGAAGTTTTTCGTCAGCGGCTTCACCAGCCTCCTTCATCGGGCGCCCAACATGGACACCCTGGTGGCCATGGGCTCTGGGGTCTCCTTCGTCTACAGCACGGTGGTGCTGTTCCTCATGTCGGACGCCGTGGTCAAAGGAGACGGGGAACGGACCATGGCCCTCATGAACAACCTGTACTTCGAATCCGCCGCCATGATCCTGACCCTCATCACCGTGGGCAAGATGCTGGAGGCCCGCTCCAAAGGCAAGACCACCGACGCCCTTCGGAGCCTCATGAAGCTGGCGCCCAAGACCGCCGTGGTGGTCCGGGACGGCCAGGAGGCGGAGGTGCCCATCGAGGAGGTCCAGACCGGGGACCTGTTCGTGGTGCGCCCGGGGGAGAACATCCCCGTGGACGGCGTCGTTTTAGAGGGCCACAGCGCCGTCAACGAGGCGGCCCTCACCGGCGAGAGCATCCCCGTGGACAAAAGTGAGGGCGACAGCGTGTCCGCCGCCACGGTGAATCAATCGGGCTTCCTCAAATGCCGGGCTACCCGGGTGGGCGAGGACACCACCTTGAGCCAGATCATCCACATGGTCAGCGACGCCGCCGCCACCAAGGCCCCCATCGCCAAGGTGGCTGACCGGGTCTCCGGCGTGTTCGTGCCCGCCATCCTCTGCATCGCGGCGGTGATCTTCGTCGTTTGGCTGGTCCTGGGGCGGCCCTTCGCCTTCGCCCTGAGCCGGGCCATCGCCGTGCTGGTCATCTCCTGCCCCTGCGCCATGGGGCTCGCCACCCCGGTGGCCATCATGGTGGGCAACGGCAAGGGCGCCAAGAACGGCATCCTCTTCAAGAACGCCGTATCCCTGGAGGAGACTGGGAAGACGGACATGGTGGTCCTGGACAAGACCGGGACTATCACCACCGGCGAGCCCAGAGTGACCGACGTGGTCCCCGCAGGGGGCGTGGACGAAAATGAATTGCTGACCTTAGCTTACGCTTTAGAGAAGAAGAGCGAGCACCCGCTGGCTAAGGCCATCCTGCAGAAGGGGGACGAGCTGGGCCTAGCCGCGGCGGAGGTATCTAACTTCGAAGCCCTGCCCGGCAACGGCCTCACCGCCACCTTGGACGGCGCCGTCCTGTCCGGCGGGAATCTGACCTTTATCGCGGGCCGCTGCCCCGTGCCGGAGGATGTCCGCCAGGCGGCGGAGGCCCTGGCGGAGCAGGGGAAGACGCCCCTGTTCTTCGCGAAAAACGACAGCCTTTTGGGCGTCATTGCCGTGGCGGACGTGATGAAGGCGGACAGCGCCCAGGCGGTAAAGGAGCTGCAGGACATGGGCATCCGGGTGGTCATGCTCACCGGCGACAACCCCCGCACGGCCAAGGCCATCGGCCAGCAGGCCGGGGTGGACCGGGTGATCGCAGGGGTCCTGCCCGAGGGGAAGGAGAAGGTGATCCGGGAGCTGAAAGCCCTCGGCAAGGTGGCCATGGTGGGCGACGGCATCAACGACGCCCCGGCCCTCATGCGGGCGGACATGGGCATCGCCATCGGGGCGGGCACGGACGTAGCTATGGACGCGGCGGACGTGGTGCTCATGAAGAGCAGCCTTCGGGACGTGCCCGCGGCCATCCGGCTGAGCCGGGCCACCCTCCGCAACATCCACGAAAACCTCTTCTGGGCCTTCTTCTACAACTGCATCGGCATCCCCATCGCCGCGGGGCTCATCCCCGGCGTCGCCCTGGACCCCATGTTCGGGGCCGCGGCCATGAGTCTATCCAGCTTCTGCGTGGTCACCAACGCCCTGCGGCTGAACCTCTTTAAGATGCACGACGGCCGGCGGGATCGGCCCAAGAAGCATCCCGTGGAGCTGCCGGAGCAGCCCGTGGCGGAGGAGAAGCCGGCCTTTGCTGAGAAGACCGTGCGGATCACCGGCATGATGTGCGAGCACTGCGAGGCCGCCGTGAAGGGGGCGCTGGAGAAGGTGCCCGGGATCCGGGAGGCCACGGCCAGCCATCAGGCGGGCACGGCCCGGGTGGTTTTGGAGGCGGAGGTCAGCGACCAGGCCCTGACCCAGGCCGTGGAGGCCATCGGCTACATCGTGGACGGGGTGGAATGAAATCTCCCCGGCGGCGTTGACGAGACGGCCCCGGGGGTATACAATAGGACTACAAAACAACGGAGGATACACCCATGAAGGAACTGAATCTCAAAGTGGACGGCATGAAGTGCGGCGGCTGCTCCGCCCGGCTCCAGCGAGTCCTGGAGGCCCTGCCCCAGGTGGAAAGCTGCAAGGCTGACCACGTGACCAAGGAAGTGGCCCTGGTCCTGAAGGAGGACCTGCCCCTGGAGGCCATCGCCAAGGCGGTGGAAGGCGCGGGCTTCAAAGTCATCTGAACAGCGGTACATCGGCAGGAGAGGCGACCCCTCTCCTGTTTCATGTGGTGAAGCGTAAGGAGGACGCTATGTTCGATCGGACCGATCCTGCCTATTCGGCGTATATTCGCATCCTGGAGGCGGAGCTGATCCCCGCCACGGGCTGCACGGAGCCCATCGCCATCGCCTACGGGGCGGCCAAGGTCCGCCAGGCCCTGGGGGCCCTGCCAGAACGGTGCCGGGTGGAGTGCAGCGGGAACATCATCAAGAACGTGAAGAGCGTGGTGGTGCCCAACACCGGGTATCTCAGGGGCATCGAGGCCGCCGCCGCCGCGGGGTTGGTGGCCGGGGACCCGGACGTGCAGCTGCAGGTGATCTCCCACGTGGCCGAGAAGGACCGGGAGGCCATCCGCGCCTACCGGGACAGCCACCCCATGGAGGTGGTCCCCTACCCCGGGGACAAGGTGTTCTATATCGCCATCACCGCCTGGGCCGGGGCCGACAGCGCCCGGGTGGTCATCGAGGATTTCCATACCAACATCACCCGCGTCGAGAAGAACGGGGCCTGCCTCTTCGCGTTGGAGGGGGACTGCCCGGATCAGGACGAGGGGGAGGAGGCGCCGGAGTACGACCTCCTCAGCGTGGAGCGGATCATCGACTTCGCGGACCACGTGGACCTGTTCGACGTGGAGGTGGTGCTGGACCGGCAGATCGCCTACAACACCGCCATCTCCCAGGAGGGGCTCACCCACGGCTGGGGCGCCCG
>CACXNN010000028.1 GCA_902768995.1 uncultured Eubacteriales bacterium
CTCTGCGCGGGGTTGACGGCGGAGGAGATCGACTACCTGGGCCGGGAGGGCAAAAAGGTGACCAAGGCCAGCCGCAGGGACCTGCCCATGCTGATCGCCAAGGGCATGGACGGCGCTACCACCGTGGCCGCCACCATGATCATCGCCCATATGGCCGGGATCAAGGTCTTCGCCACCGGCGGCATCGGCGGCGTGCATCGCAACGGCCAGGACACCATGGACGTGAGCGCCGACCTGGACGAACTGGGCAAGACCCCGGTCTGTGTGGTTTGCGCCGGCGCCAAAGCCATCTTGGACCTGCCCCGGACCATGGAGTATCTGGAGACCAAGGGCGTGCCCGTCATCGGCTTCGGCACCGACGAGCTGCCCGCTTTCTATACCGCCAAGAGCGGCATCCCTCTCACCTGGCGGGTGGACGATCCCAAGGAGGTGGCGGACGCCATCCACGCCGCGGAGGACTTGGGCTACGACGGCGGCATGCTGGTGACCGTGCCCATCCCCGCGGAATGGTCCATGGACGCCGACTACATCAACGGCGCCATCGACAAAGCCCTGGCCGAAGCCGACGAAAAGGGCGTGGTCGGCAAGGAGATCACCCCTTTCCTGCTGGCCCGGATCAAGGAGATCACCGGCGGCAGCAGCCTCGCCTCCAACATCCAGCTGGTGTTCAACAACGTGAAGACCGCAGCTCGCATCGCGTCGAAGCTGTAAACATGTAAAACCATGTGAAAAGGCCCGCCTTACGGCGGGCCCTTTGTTTTGATTCCTTACTCTCTCCAGGGGCGTCGAGCGCAGACGAAGTTGCGTTTCCAGTAGGCGGACAGGGCGCGCTTGACCACTTTGCCGTTGCCGGAGGAGGCGTCGATCATGGTGTCGCCGCCTACGTAGATGCCCGTATGGTTCACGGAGCTGTTGGTGTCGGACCGGAAGAACAGGATATCGCCCTTCTTCAGACTGTTGATGCTTTCGATCTTCTTCCAGCTGCTCTTTTGGGAGTATCCAGCGGCGTTGAGCCGGGTCCCCTCCACCCCAGCCTCCCGGAGGCAGTAATAGACCAAACCGGAACAGTCGAATTTGTTAGGCCCCTTGGCCCCCAGGACGTATTCACAGCCGATCTTGCTGTTGGCGGCAGCGATGAATTTATCGATGCGCAGATCCCGCTTGGGCGTGGGCGTAGGCGTGGGCTTCGGCTTAGGCGTCGGCGTCTTCTTTTTGGAAGAGCTGCTGGTACTGGAGGTGCCTTTTTTCGTAGGGGTCGGCTTGCTCTTGGCGGCTTCCTCCTCCGCCTTCTTCTTGGCAGCCTCCTCCTCCGCCTTCTTTTTGGCGGCGGCCTCCGCTTCCTGCTGCTTCTGCAGTTCCTTGGAGATCTTGGCGCTGTCGGAATACAGCAGCTCCAGCGTCTTTTCTCCGGCGAGACCGTCCACGTGCAGGTTGTTCCGCTTCTGGAAGGCTTCCACAGCGGCGATGGTGACGGGGCCGTAGACCCGATCCACTTCCTTCTCGGACAGGTACCCCAGCTCCACCAGCTGCTCCTGCAAGGCTTTCACGTCCTGCCCCTCAGCCCCTTCCTTCAGGCAATACCGCTCCGCGGTTTCTCCGTACAGGATGGTTTGGGTCTCGCTGCCGGCGATGCCGTCCTGCTTGAGATCGTGCTGCCGCTGGAAAAGGATCAGCGCGGACTCGGTGCTGGAGCCGAAATAGTTGGTAGGCTCGTCGATATCCAGATACCCCAGCTCCATCAGCCGATACTGGAGGGTGGTGACCGCCTCGCTCTTATCGTGCTTCTTCAGCGTGGCGTACTTGGGCGTAGCTTCAGGCTCGGGCGTATCGTCTGGCGGCGCATCGGTGTCGGCAGGAGCAGGCGTGGGTTCCGCAGCGGTGGGTTCTATGGTCGGCTGTATGGGTTCATCCGTAGGATCAGGCTCCGGCGGCCAAGTGACCTCTGGCCCGGATGGGCTGGTCACAGGATGCACGTCGGAGGAAAGAGTCACTTCCCCTTCCACCCGAGGTCCTTCCGTTTGGCTGTGGTCTATCGTGCCGCGAACGCGGGTCCTGACCGCATCCGCCGTGGCTGCCTCACCGGTAGACCGGCAGCTGGAGACGCAGAGGATCATCAATAGGATCACCAGCATCAAAAAGACAGCCGCCAGCAACAGCAATCGACGGCGCCCCTTGCCGGAGAGCCGTTTGATCCTTTCTCCTACGTCGTCGAAGAAAAGCAATATTTGATTCAAGATCGCTTTGAGGATATCCATGCGACTACACTTTACCCTTTTCTCCGCATTCACGCAAGAACAAGGGGAAAAATGTTAAATAATGTTCTTTTTTCTGTTACAAGTGATCAAAACTCAGGGAAGGCTACCTCTGTCTCTTCCTCCGGTTCCAGGACCTCCGGCATCTCCTCATCTGGCTGCAGCAAAGCTTCCAACTCCGGATCCACAGCCGCCTCCGGCTCGCTGTAGGACAGCTGCAGCGAATCGGCCCGGTTCTCGTACCACCAGGACACGATATCCTCCACTGCCACATGGCTGGCGCTTCCAGAGAGGCCGTTGGGGATCAGCACCACCACGACGATCTGTGGGTCCTCCCGGGGTGTGACCGCCACGAACCAGCTGGTGTTCTCGATATCCACGTTATTGTTGGCGGAAGTCTGTGCCGTACCGGTCTTGCCTATGATCTGCTTGAGGTAGGTGTCGGAGAAGGATTTGGAGAAGACGCTGGACGCCGTGCCTCCGTCCTCAGGGGACACCACGCCGGCCATGCCGGTGAGGAGCGCGTCCCAGTACTCGTTGGGCGCTTCCACATGGCGCACGATCTCCGGCTTGCATTTCTCATACAGGGTGCCGTCGGGGTAATAGATGGAATTCAGCAGGGTGGCCTTGTGCACGTCGCCCCGGGTGACCACCGTGGAAACGTATCGGGCCACAGAGATGGGGGTCAGCAGGGAGACGCCTTGGCCGATGCCGCTTTGGATGGTATAGGTGGGCTTCCAGCGAAGCTCCTCCAGCCAGGTGGATATAGTGACGATCCAGTCGGTGTGCAGCAGACTGATGCCCATGGGGATATTCAGTTCCTCGTTGAGGATGCGTCGGATATCGTCGCCCCGCTCCCGTTGCTCCCCGTCCTGTAGCTTCAAAAGACGGGTGGCGCAGGAGGTCAGGGTCTCGTCGCTCACGTCACGGTCCACTTCCCTGACGATGCGCTTGAGCAAGGCGTAAATCTCGTTGTAGATGAGCCGCGGGATGGAGGAGGACTGCTGGGACAGGGTCTTGGTGTTGTCGTACCGGGCTGCCTGCCCGCCTACCTGGACCGCCAGCTCGCCGGGGAGTTCCAGCCCCGTGGTCCCTTCGAGGCCCAGCTGACCGGCCCAATAGGCCAGCTTCTTGATGCCGACCCGGTCCGCCACGGTGAAGAAGAAATAGTTGCAGCTCACGGCCAGCGCCCGGCTCAACGTCAAATTGCTGTGCTTCCAGGGCGTAGTGGTCCAGCAGGAAGGCGCGTTGGCCGTGACCTTGGTGGTGGGATCGTCCACGAAGTAGTAATAGGGCGAACGGTCGGAGATGGTACTGGTGGTGGTGATGGCCCCCTCCATGAGCCCGGCAAAACCGGTGGCCATCTTGAAGACGGAACCAGGCGCCGTGCGGATGGCGATGGCTCTATTCAACGTGGGTTGGTTGGAATCGTTTCCGAACAGGAGCTCCAGCTCCTGGGAATCCACGCCGTCGGTGAACAGGTTGGGATCGTAGGTGGGATAGGAAGCCATTGCCAGCACCTCCCCTGTCTGGGCGCCCATGACCACGATGGCGCCCGTCTGGGCCTTGGCGATGGCGTCCAGATCGTCCCGTAGCTTAGAATACCGCTTGTATTCCTTGCTGATCTTCCTTTCCTGGGCGTAGTAGGTTTCCTCGATGTTGTGGACCAGAGCCTGTTCCACCACCTGTTGCAGCTCGATATCCAGGGAGGTCCGAACCGTGAACCCGCCCTGGGGCACGGTCTTCCCCAGCACGTCCACGATGGAGCCGGTCTTGGTCTTTTCGATGGTGGTGGTGCCCTGACGGGAAATAAGGTGGCTGGTGAGATACGCTTCGCAGCTCTTCTCCAACCCCGCCACCCCTATCAAGTCTGAATAGGAATAGCCCAGCTGCAGGAGATTGTTGGTGGGCTCGCCGTCCACAAAGGGAGCGAAGCTGTCGTAACTGTAGCCCAGGTTGGTCATATCGGTGGTCACCTGCTTGGACATGTAGCCGATCAGGTGGCAAGCCGTCTGCTTATAGGGATAGATGCGGCGGCCGGACATCTCCGTCTGAACGCCGATGAGCTCGCTTTGGAGCATATCCAGTTCCGTCACCACGGAAAGGTTCACATCGTACGCCATGACCACGCCCTCATAGGCGTGCCAGCTGTTGAGCACCGCGTCCTGGCGGATGGACATGATCTTCTTCGCTTCGTCATAGGGCATGTCGTCCGGTATCTGCCAGCTTTCCCGCAGGATGAGGTAGGCCCTTTCCGGGGAGATATCCGGGTCGGAGAAGCGGCAGGCATCTACGAAATTTTTCTTTCGGGAGGCGATGGCCGCTTCGCTGGTAACGCCGAAGTCGTAGTAGTATGTGCCGTCGTTGTTGAGCTTGATATAGAAATGCTCCTCGATGGTGCCGCCGCCCGCTTCAATGATACGGATGGCCTCCATGAGGGAATGGGTATAGCGAGCGGACTCCACGGGGGAAGTCTTGTCAGGGTCCCGATAGAACTTTACGTTGTAGGTGGTCTCGTCATAGGCCAGCACGTTGCCGTAGCGATCGGTAATGGTGCCGCGGGTGCCGGATTGATAGGTGTTGACGATGCTGGTGGCCCGCACCGCCGCCTGATAGCTCTCCGTTTCCTCTACGGACAGCTTGGTAAGGCCCCAGCAAAGATAGCCGCCCATGGCAAGGAGCAGCAGTGCGATCAGAAGGAGCCGCATATTCAGTTTCCAGACGGGCTGACGGGTCATGCAGCATCCACCTGCCTTTTCAGCAACGGCTTATAGAGGGCCATGCCCGCCAGGGCCCACAGGCCGGTCAGCAGCGCTCGAGGCAGCGCGCCATAGAGCATCTCCATCCAGAAGGCGAAGCGCATGCCGATGACCCATGCGGCGAGGGCACGCAAAAACTCTACGGCGAAGGCAAGCACAGCGCAGTACAGGCCCAGGATGATGGGCTTGGTGTCGCTGTCCTTGGGCAGCTTTTCATAGACGACCGCAGCCAAAAGGCACAGTGCCGACGTAAGGCCGATCATGTTCTCGCACAGCAGGTCCTCCATGAGCCCCCCCAAGGCGCCGATCAGGATGGCTGTCTGTATGGAAAACACCTGTTCCGCCGCCAGCATGCAGGCAAGCATCACAAAGGGGACCATACTGAACAGATTCCATTTGGGCAGGACGGCCGTATCGAGAAACAGGGCTGCCACGAAGGAAAAGACCAGGGCCGCATGCTTTTTCAGCGCCATATCAGCCCTCCTTCCCCAGGATGATGAGCACCTCCTCCAGGTGCTCGAAATCCACGTCGCTGGTGACGCAGGCGTCGTATTCGCCGTTGTCCTCGTCGGTCAGGAAGATGACCTTACCCACATACAGCCCCTTAGGGAAGATGCCGCCTAGGCCGGAAGTCACGATGGTGTCCCCCACCTGTATATCCGCATCCTTGGGCAGATAGTAGAGCTTCATGCCCACCAGCTGTCCGTTTTCGATGACCAGTCCTCCCAGCATCCCCTCATCCCGGGTGCGCTCCACCATGACGGAGATGCGCATGTCCTCGTTCTGCATGGTGCGGATCTTGGAGTAGGTGGCGCCGACCTCGATGATCCTGCCCACGATGCCCTGGGCAGTCACCGCCGCCATCTGCTCCGTGATGCCGCTCCTGGAGCCGCCGCGGACGGTGATGGTGTCCACGTAGGGATCCAGGTTCCGAGCGGAAACGGGGGCGGTCATGAAATAGAAGTTGCTGTTGGCGGAAGCATAGTCCAAGAGCTCCGCCAGCCGAGCGTTTTCCTGTTCCATGGCTTCGTAGAGGATGAGCCGCCTCTCATATGCGGAGACGAGCTTGGTCAGCCGCTGGTTTTCCTGCTGGATGCTGCTGGGGAAGAAAACGCGGGTGAAGAAATCCGTGACCCGATCTGTGATGTCGCTGACCGCTTCCTGCACGGGGAGAACAGCGCCGGAGAACATATCCTCCGCCCGGGAAGCGGAGCGACGGCCCACCGTCAGCGCCGCCAGCACCAAAAAGAGTGCTGCCGCCAGCAGAGCGATGAGGATGGGTCGGTTTCTCCATAGCTTCTTCATGGGGGTCCCCCGTGTACAAAATTCTACAAATACAGTTTACAACCGGCAGAAAGGTCAATCAACCGCCCATACGTGAACAATGCGTAAAAAATCGGGGACCGCTACATATCCGTTTGTTGGATCACAGCGGTCCCCCTATCTCAAGGTAGATATTCGATCACTCCATCCAGCCGATGCTTTTGGGCGGCCAGATCCTGGCCACCACCTGTCCCATGACCTGGTCGGTCTTGATGCATCCGATCAAACTGCAGCGGCTGTCGATGCTGGTCTCCCGATGGTCCCCCATCACGAAGATACTGTTCTCCGGCACGGTGAAGGGAAAGGACAGATCGCAGGTGCCCATCGCTTTTTGGGATATGTATGGTTCCTGCAGCGCAACGCCATTCACGAATACGTTCCCCGCATCGTCCATATCCACCACATCCCCCTGCAGGGCGATGACCCGCTTCAGGATCAGCCTGTCCCTTGCATACATGCCGCACATCTCCCCGGTTCGGATCACATGGGGCTTATAGAGGACCAGGATATCCCCGTCCTGCAAGGTGGGCTCCATGCTGCTCCCCGACACCTCCAGCACCGGAAGGAACAGAAGCATGATCATGACGCCGCCAACTAACGTCAGCAGGAAGGAGAACAGGAAAGCCCAGAAGCCATGTCGGCGATCAGCCCGACGGTCTAACTTCTTTCGCTCCTCCTTCACCTGCAACAGGGTCGGGATGGCCTGTCCCCGCTGTGTCTGAAAGATCATGACGCCTTCTCCTCCACTTCCGCTTCCCGGAAACTTTCCGCCTGAGCCTGGACGCCGGATAGGTACATGGCAGCCGTCTCGTCCGCCGCTTCAAACAGCCCCGCGATTACCGCCGTGACCTCTGCCAGCGTCCCCGCCCGTGCCATCCGTTCCGTCCGTTCCTTCAGTTTGGCCCTGGTCTTCTCCAGCTTCCGCTCCAGCCGTTCTTCCCTTCGTTCCAGCTCATAGATGATCTCGATCAGTTCCCTTCTTGAATAGTGACGACAGTCTTTGCTCCTCATGAAACACCTCGCATTCTTTAAAGTAGCAACCCCACTATAGCAACCTGTTCCACGTTCTTAAACGGTGAACTTTTTTCGTCTGATGGAGCAGCCTGTCGCAAAAGAGGCCCCGACACACCTATCGACAGCATCTAAACGAAAGACCCACGGTATGATCGTTTTGAAAGATTTGGGCTGGAGACTTGCAAAAAAACGGATATATGATACTATAACAATAGATGAGAGGAGGCGATCGGATGCGCTTGCAGGAATCCGGAGAGATGTATTTGGAAACCATTCTTATTCTTTCCCAAAAGCTGGAACATGTGCGTTCCCTGGACGTGGCGGAGCACATGGGCTTCAGCAAGCCCAGCGTTTCCCGAGCGGTGGGCCTTTTGAAGAGCGCCGGATATCTGCTGATGGATCCCACAGGATATCTGACCCTCACCGAATCCGGCCGGGCCGTGGCCGAAAAGATCTACGAGCGTCACAACACCCTGTCCCAATTCTTCATCAGCATCGGCGTGGATGAGAAGACCGCTTTGGAGGACGCCTGCAAGGTGGAGCATTACATCAGCGACGCCACCTTCGAGCGGATCAAAGCTTTCGCGCAGAAGGAAAAGTCCTGAGGGTTTGGACCGCCGGCAGCCATGGGGCTGCCTTTTCAAAATAAGGAGATACTATGGATCGCATCATAGATTACGTTCGTTGGTATGCAGACCTTCCCTTTGATATAGTCCCCTTCAACGAGGTGGACAATCTGGTCTTCTGCGGGCTGTCCTACTGGAAGTTTCCCGATATGGATTGGAAGCGGAACAAGAAGCATACCCTGCGCGAATGCTTCGAAAGCCTTCACGGGGAACCCGTGCAGATGATGACCACCGAAAAGGACGAGACCATGCCGGACTTCGTTCGGTATGCGGCGGAATCCAAGCGCTTCGGGGATCTCTATGTCAGCAACTACGTGGACGAATTCTATCCCGAGATACCCATCCAGTTCTCTGCAATCACATTCCATCTGGATAGATTCACGAGATACATCGCTTTTCGCGGCACGGACAGCTCCATCGCCGGGTGGAAAGAGGATTTTATGATCAGCTTCACCCAGACCAAAGCCCAGGAGCGCAGTTTGGAGTATCTGGATAAGCACATTCGCCCCGGCCGGTCCTACTACGTGGGCGGGCACAGCAAGGGCGCCAACGAAGTGCTCTACGCCGCCGCGCTGCTGCCGAAAAAGAAGAGGTCCCAGCTGAAGCATCTGTTCATCAACGACGGGCCCGGGTTCTGCAAGGAGGTGCTGGACCCTAAGCTGATCGAATCTATCAACCCCATCTCCACCACCATCCGGCCTGAATTCTGCGTGATCGGCAAGATCTTCGAGCCAAAGATCGACGATTGCCGCATCGTCAAGAGCACCCAGAAGGCAGGCATGCAGCACTCCATCTTCTCCTGGGGCATCGATGCGGGTGACCTTGCCTTAGCTGATGCCTACGATCCCCAAAGCGTATCTATGGGCGTGGTGTTCGACCGATGGATGGAGAACGTATCCCCCGAAGAACGGAAAACCTTCACCGAAGGCATATTCGGTGCGCTGGAGGAGGACGGCTCCCTGACGCTGTCCGATGTTTTGGAAAAGTGGCCTGCCTCCATCGAGAATGTCATCGTGTCGGTCCTCGACGGGGACCAAGCCACCAAGGACACTTTGAAAAAGCTGCCGGAAGCGGCCATCCAGGAGGAATTGAAAGCCGCCAACAAGGTCACCAAGAAAGTCAAGAAGGAGATCGCTCATCAGCCGTATCTTTTGGATGCCGCCATCGGGCTGATCGGCTTGCTGCTTTTGCTGCTTCCCGTCAGGGTCTTCGATATCTTTTTGGCGATCCTCCTGTTCCTGGTGTTCGCCGCCGAAACGACGTTCACCGTCCGCCGTCTGATGAAGAACCATTGGAACATGCAGGCGGAACGGATGCGCATCATGCTGTGCATCGCCCTGCTGGTCATCTTCCTGTTGATCCTCGTCAAGGATCAGGCGCTGTTCGTGCTCAGTTCCGCGCTCTTCGGCGGCATCCTGCTGTTCTACGCGTACTTCACGGCATCCAAGCTGAAGGAGGATCGGAAGTTTGGTCCGTTCTTCTGGTTCCATCTCATCGAAGCCATCGTCTTTTCCATCTGCGGTCTGTTCATTTTGGTCGCTCCTCAATGGATCATCCGGTGGTATTCCATCGTTGTGGGCAGTATCCTTATCGTGGATGCCGCCATCCACGCCATCATACAATTGCTGAAGATCAAGAACGAGAAATGATTTTTCGATGCGGAGGAAGGTAATATGAAGATCACGTTTATCGGAGCCGCCCATGAAGTGACCGGCAGCTGTACCCTCCTGGAGAACGGAGGCAAGTATTACCTGGTGGACAAAGGCATGGAACAGGGCGTGGATATGTTTGAAAACGTGCCCCTGCCCGTAGCCCCAGAAGAAATCAGCGCCGTTTTCATCACCCATGCCCATATAGACCATACCGGCATGCTGCCCAAGCTCTATAAGGACGGATTTCGCGGCCCCGTCTACGCCACGTCCGCCACCTGCAGCCTTTGCAACATCATGCTGCTGGACTCCGCCCACATCCAGGAATCGGAGGCGGAATGGCGTAATCGCAAGGCCACCCGTTCCGGTGATGAAGTCATAGAGCCCCTCTACACCGCGGAGGACGTCCACGGGCTCATGCCCCTCTTCCGCCCCTGCCGCTACGGGGATACCATCCCTGTGGACGACTCGATCGATATCCGGTTCACCGACATTGGGCACCTGTTGGGCTCGGCCTGCATCGAGATTTGGATGCGGGAGGGTGAAACTGCTAAGAAGATCGTCTTCAGCGGCGACGTGGGGAACACGGATCAACCCATCATCCGGGACCCGCAAAACGTGTCCGATGCGGATTATCTGGTCATCGAATCCACCTACGGGGATCGACTCCATGAGTCCACCGAAGGCATCGACGTGGTTTCGGATTTTGCCGCCTTCCTACAGCGGACACTGGATCGGGGCGGGAACGTGGTGATCCCCGCCTTTGCCGTAGGCCGGACCCAGGAACTGCTGTACGCTTTGCGGGAGATCAAAGCCCGCGGGCTGCTGCACGGCCATGACGACGCGCCGGTGTTCTTGGACAGCCCCCTGGCCCAGGAAGCCACCGCCATCTTCCGGGACGTGGATGAATCCTACCTGGACGAGGAGGCGCTGGAGATTCTCCATCGGGGCGAAAACCCCGTCTGGTTCGATGGGCTGGAGCTCTCGGTGACCACGGAGGACTCCATCGCCATCAACAACGACCCGCGGCCCAAGGTCATCATCTCCGCCAGCGGCATGTGCGACGCGGGCCGCATTCGGCACCACTTGAAGCACAACCTGTGGGACGAAAAGAA
>CACXNN010000029.1 GCA_902768995.1 uncultured Eubacteriales bacterium
GTTCAAGTCTCTTCGCCCGCACCAGGCAGGTATAGTGTAGCGGTAACACATTAGCCTTCCAAGCTGAGATCACGGGTTCGAGTCCCGTTACCTGCTCCAGTTTTTGCCGGTCCCGCCTGCAGAAGCCATCTTTGTCCGTGGGTCAAAAAATATTTTTTCGAACCCATTGACAACCGGCAGAATTTTGTTATAATAACCCATGCGCCCGCGGGAATAGCTCATTTGGTAGAGCGCAGCCTTGCCAAGGCTGAGGTGGCGGGTTCGAGCCCCGTTTCCCGCTCCAGTATATGCCTCCTTAGCTCAGTTGGCTAGAGCACCTGACTCTTAATCAGGGTGTCCAGGGTTCGAGTCCCTGAGGGGGTACCAAAAAAAGAGATGCCATCCGGCATCTCTTTTCCTTTATGGTTATCACGATAGGGACTCGAAGGGCGCGTGTCAGCGAATGCCACAGTGCGGCATTCGCCCGCGCCCTGCCCGAGGCCGTCGAGGCCGAGAAGAGTCCCTGAGGGGGTACCAAAGGAAAAGAGATGCCAACCGGCATCTCTTTTTGTTTTACGGCACCCCGACCAAGCGTGAGCGCGAATTCGAGTCCCTGAGAGGGTACATTCGCTCGCCCCAAACGCTCCTTTTCTCCCTGAACCAGGAAAAATCAGGATGCGGCATCCTTCTTCTTAATAATTTTTACAAAAACTGTTAACAATTTATTTAAAAATACTTGCCAACAGCAGGGAATGGTGTTAGAATACCTCTGATCCACAATATGTTGTGGTCTTCGGGCGCACCCGAAATCAAGATATCGGAGGGGTTGACTTGCGGATCATAGCCGGTTCCGCCAGGGGAAGGAGCTTCGACGCCCCCCAGGGCAGGGACACCCGGCCCACGCTGGATCGGGTGAAGGAAGCCATCTTCGGCAGCATCCAGTTTCAGGTGCCCGGCGCGACGATCCTCGACCTTTTCTCCGGGTCCGGGAATATGGGCCTGGAGGCCCTGTCCCGAGGCGCGGCGGAGGCCATCTGCGTGGACGCTTCCCCCGCATGCGCCGCCCTGATCCGTCGAAACGGCGAGAAGCTGGGGCTCACCGAGGGATTGCAGGTGCTGAACGCCGATTACGGCGCTATCCTCTCGTCCCTGGTGGCCCAGGGCAAGCGGATCGACATCGTGTTCCTGGACCCGCCCTACGCCTCCGGCTACGCGGCTGACGCCGTCCGGCGGATATTCCAGGAGGGCATCCTCAGCCCCGGCGGGACCGTGATCGTGGAACATGCCAGCGATCAGCCTCCCGAACTGGGCGAGGGCCCCTGGCAGGTGTCGCGGGTGAAGCGGTACGGGACCTGCAGCGTAACGACTTTGATTTGGAGGGAACGGGAATGACCGTCGGCGTCTATCCGGGGAGTTTCGATCCGTTCACGGTGGGGCATCTGGACGTGCTCACCAGCGCGGCCGGGCTGTTCGATCTCGTGTACGTGGCCGTGCTTCACAACGTGGACAAGCGGCCCACGTTCACGGTCAAGGAGCGCATGGAGATGATCCAGAACGTGCTGGCCACCGAGAAGCTCCAAAACGTCCGATGCGGTACCTTCGACGGGCTCCTGGTGGAATACGCCAGGTCCGTGGGGGCTACCCACATCGTGAGAGGTCTCAGGGCCACGTCGGACTTCGAGTACGAGTTCCAGATCGACGCGGTGAACCGCCATCTGGACAACTCCCTCCGGACCGTGTATTTTATGGCCTCTCCTGGCCACTCCTTCCTGAGCTCCAGCAACGTGAAGGAGATCGGCCTCTGGGGCGGCAGCATCAAGGGGCTGGTCCCCGCAGTGAAGGAGATCGGCCTCTGGGGCGGCAGCATCAAGGGGCTGGTCCCCGCAATAAATGAAGATATTATTCGCGAAAGGTTGGCAAGAAAATGAGCAGCGCACAGACGATGAAGATTTACAGCATCATTTCCCGTATCGAGCAGGTGCTGAACGACAGCCCCAAGTATAAGCTGAGCGGCGGGAACAGGAAGATCGTGGAGGTCGGCGAATTGTTCGACCTGCTGGGCGATCTCAAGGTCACGATCCCGGAGGACATCCGCCGGGCCAGCGGCATCATCGCCGAGGAGAGCAACATCCTGGGCGACGCCAACGAGCAGGCGGACGAGATCGTCAACAAGGCCAAGGCCGACGCCGAGGATCTCATGCAGCAGGCCCAGGAGGCGGCGGAGAAGGTCTACAATCAGTCCGTCCAGGAGTACGAGGCCCTGGTCTCGGAGGAATCCGTGTACCGTGAGGCGGCGGAGCGGGCCAAGCAGATCCAACAGGAGGCCATCGACAACGCCAACGCCATCACCAACGGCTCCCGCCAGTATGCGGACGATATGCTGGCCGACGTGCAGCGGTATCTCAACGACTACATCAAGATGCTCAACGCCAACCGGGAGGAGCTGAACGGTCAGGCCGCCCCCGAATACGAGGAGAAGGACGTGGAGAAGTCCGTCTCCGAGCAGAGGGCCTTGGAGGAGCGGCATGAGGTCACGGTCGCGCCCAGCGCCCCCGCCCGTCCCGTGGCCGAGCCCGAGGACGAGGAGGAAGAGGAGGAGCCCGTTCGCCCCGCCCGCAAGGAGCCCAAGAAGGCCCCCAAGCCCGCCGCCAAGCCCGTCTATGACGACGAGGAGGACGAGGAGCCCAAGAAGCCCCGGAAGAAGGGCTGGTTCAAGCGCATGCTGGAGGGCGACGACGAGGACGAATACGAGGACGACGACAACTGGAGCGAGGACGACGAGGACGTGAAGGAAGCGCCCAAGCCCAAGAAAAAGCGTCATAAGCTCTTCGAGATCGTAGAGGTCGACGAGGACGAGGACGACGAGGATTACGAAGACTAAAAAGACCGGGAGCGCCTCTAAAAAGGGGCGCTCCTTCTTGTTGGGCCGAAATACGGTCCATCTTGCTTTTTTGGATAGGATAGGGTATGATACCTTTTAGCTTTTAGGGAGAAAACCGTCATGGATCAATCGCATATCCGCAACTTCTGCATCATCGCCCATATCGATCACGGCAAGTCCACCCTGGCGGACCGGATGATGGAGCTCACCGACACCGTAGCCAAGCGGGACATGGAGGCCCAGCTTCTGGACTCCATGGACATCGAGCGGGAGCGGGGCATCACCATCAAGGCCTCCGCCGTGCGCATGTTCTATACCGCCCAGGACGGGGATCAGTACATGTTCAACCTCATCGACACCCCGGGCCACGTGGACTTCACCTACGAGGTCTCCCGGGCGTTGAAGGCCTGCGAGGGGGCGGTGCTGGTGGTGGACGCCACCCAGGGCATCGAAGCCCAGACCCTGGCCAACGTGTATCTGGCCATCGACAACGATCTCGAGGTCCTGCCCGTCATCAATAAGATCGACCTGCCCTCTGCGGAGCCGGAGCGGGTCATGCACGAGATCGAGGACGTGATTGGCCTGCCCGCCGAGGACGCGCCCCGGGTGTCGGCGAAGACCGGCCTCAACGTGGAGGACGTGCTCGCCCAGATCGTGGAGCGGGTGCCCGCCCCCAGCGGCGACCCGGACGGCCCCACCAAGGCGCTGATCTTCGACTGCCTCTACGACAACTACAAGGGCGCCCTGTCCTACGTGCGGGTCTTCGACGGGGCCATCCGCCCCGGCATGCGCATCCGGTCCATGGCCACGGGCCACGAGTTCGACGTGACCGAGGTGGGCGTGTTCACCCCCCAGTGGAAGACGGTGGACGAGCTCACCGCCGGAGAGGTAGGGTACGTGGCCGCCTCCATCAAGAGCGTGGAGGAGACCAAGGTGGGCGACACCCTGACGGATGTGGAGCACCCCGCCCAGGAACCCCTGCCCGGCTATATGAAGGTGAACCCCATGGTCTTCTGCGGCATCTATCCCGCTGACGGCTCCCACTACGGGGATTTGATGGAGGCTCTCGAAAAGCTGAAGCTGAACGACGCCTCCCTGTCCTTCGAGAAGGAGACCAGCGCGGCTCTCGGGTACGGCTTCCGCTGCGGCTTCCTGGGCCTCCTGCACATGGAGATCATCACGGAGCGATTGGAGCGGGAGTTTGATCTCGACCTCGTCACCACCAGCCCCTCCGTGGTCTACCGGGTGAAGATGATGACCGGCGAGACCCTCATCATCGACAACCCGGCCAGCCTCCCGGACCCCTCCGAGATCGACTATATGGAGGAGCCCATGGTGAAGGCCAGCATCATGACCCCGCCGGACTTCGTGGGGCCCATCATGGAGCTGTGCCAGAACAACCGGGGCGTCTTCGAGCACATGGACTACATCGAGAAGGACCGGGTGAAGATCCTCTACACCCTGCCCCTCAACGAGATCATCTACGACTTCTTCGATTCCCTCAAATCCCGGAGCCGGGGCTACGCCTCCTTCGACTACGAGCTGAAGGACTACCAAAAGAGCGATCTCGTGCGCCTCGACTTCCTGCTCAACGGCGATATGTGCGACGCCCTGTCCACCATCGTCCACAAGGATCGGGCCTACCCCAAGGGCCGGGCGGTCTGCGAGAAGCTGAAGGACGTGATCCCCCGCCAGCAGTTCGAGATACCCGTCCAGGCGGCCATCGGCGGCAAGATCATCGCCCGGGAGACGGTGAAGGCGGTCCGCAAGGACGTTTTGGCCAAGTGCTACGGCGGCGACATCTCCCGGAAGAAGAAGCTGCTGGAGAAGCAGAAGGAGGGCAAGAAGCGCATGCGCCAGGTGGGCACCGTGTCCGTGCCCAGCGACGCCTTCATGAGCGTGCTGAGGATCACGGATGACCGGCGTCTACGTCCACATCCCCTATTGCGTGAAGAAGTGCGCCTACTGCGATTTCTGCTCCGTGCCCCGCGATATGACCGCGGCGGAGTATCCCGACGCCCTGTGCCGGGAGATCGAGCTAAGCCGGGATCGGCTGCCCTATGCGGGGCCGGTCCCTTCCGTTTTCTTTGGGGGCGGCACCCCCACGGTCCTGCCGGCGAACGATCTGGTCCGCATCTTGAATACGATACGCAACACCTACGAGGTCCGCTCCGACGGGGAGATCACCGTGGAGTGCAACCCCGGCACGGCGTCCTACGCGGACTTCGTGAAGCTCCGCGCCGCGGGCGTGAACCGGCTGTCCCTGGGGCTTCAATCCGCCAATGACGATCTGCTGAAAGCCGTGGGCCGCATCCACACCTACGACCAGTTTTTGACGGCCTACCGCGCCGCCCGGGATGCGGGCTTCCAGAATATCAACGTGGATCTGATGCATGGCCTGCCCGGCCAGACGCAAGCAGATTATCTGGACACCCTCCAAAAGGTCTGCGACCTGGGGCCCGAGCATATCTCCGCCTACGCCCTGATCCTGGAGGATGGCACGCCCCTATATAAACAGGTGAAGGCGGGGGAGACGGTCCTGCCCGACGAGGACGCGGTGGCGGACATGGAGGACGCGGGCATGGCCTTTCTCAAACAGCGGGGCTATGAGCGCTACGAGGTTTCGAATTTCGCCAAGCCCGGCTTTGCTTGCAAACACAACCTTATTTACTGGGACGACGCCCCCTACCTGGGCTTCGGCGTGGCGGCCCATTCCTCCGCCCCGGGGGAGGGGGAGTGGCTACGCTGGTCCAACACCGAGAGCATCCTCGAATACCTGCGCAAGCTCAAACGGGGCAGGCTCCCCACCGCCGAGACCTTGCATATCGACCCCAGGGAGGAGATGTTCGAGGTGGTCATGCTGGGCCTTCGGAAAGTGAAGGGCATCCCCCGCCAGGCCTTCCTGGACCGCTTCGGCCTTTCCCTCGAAAAAGCTTTCCCGGACGCCTGGCTGAACGTCCAGGCGAACGGCTGGTGGTCCGACGACCCCGCCCGCTACGCCCTGACGGAGCAGGGTATGGACCATCTCAACACCGCCCTGTGCTACTTCAGGTAAAGCCTATGGATATACATCTTTCGCCCCTCGGGGCGATTTTTTGTGCTTCTGAATTCACCTTCATTTCACATTGTGAGCCGGTCATTTGCTTGACATTGGGTAATAATGGTGGTACATTCTGTACAGTGATTAGCACTCATGGGAATGGAGTGCTAAAGAAAGGAGGAAACGGTATGGACCTGAACCACAGAAAGCTTCGGATCCTCCGGGCCATCGTGGATGAGTACATCCTCTCCGGCGCCCCCGTGGGCAGCAAGGTCCTGAGCCAGAACCCCTCCTTTAAACTCTCCTCAGCCACTATCCGCAACGAGATGGCGGATCTGGAGGATCTGGGGTATCTGGAGCAGCCGCACACCTCTGCCGGTCGCGTGCCCTCCGACAAGGCGTATCGTCTCTACGTCAACAACATGATGCAGCGGTCCAACCTGACCGAGGACGAGATCAAGGTCATGTCGGCCTACTGTCAGAGTAGGGTGAAGGGCCTGGACGCGGTGATGCGGGAGACCGCCAGCGTCCTGTCCAGGATCACCCACTACACCGCCCTGGTCATGATGCCCGAAAGCACCACCAACCGGCTGCGGCATCTGCAGCTGGTGCCCCTCGCCGAGGGCTACGCCCTGGTGGTGGTGGTCACGGACGCAGGCGTCGCCCGGGACTCCGTCATCCGGGTGCCTGCCGAGATGGGGGCTGACGAGCTCGATCGCCTGTCCCGCCTGATCTCCCAGCGGTACTATAACTGCCGCATGATCGAGGTGGGGGACAGGATGATGAAGGAGCTGGGCGGCGAGCTGCAGGATCGGGGCACCTTCCTGACGGATCTCGTGGAGACCATGGAGACCGCGCCCGGGGCCAACGCCCATCGGATCGCCCTCTCCGGCGCCAACAACATGCTGGATTTCCCCGCCTATTCCGACATCGACCGGGCCCGGCAGCTGCTGGCGGCGGTGGAGAAGAAGGATTCCATGTACCAGATGCTGAAGAACGCCGGTCCCTTCGAGATCAGCTTCCGCATCGGGAGCGAGCTCGGCCAGGACATCTTCAGCGACTGCAGTTTGGTCACCGCCAGCTATCGCATCGGCTCCATACCGGTGGGGACCATGGGCGTCATCGGGCCCACCCGGATGCCCTACGGCAAGGTGGTCTCCGTGCTGGACTACATGAGTAAGAGCTTAGGCAGTATCTTAACGAACTTATTGGAGGAAGACTGATGTCGAAGAACAGGAAGAAGGCCGAAGAGAAGGCGAAGGAGATCCCCGTGGAAGCGACGGAGGAACAGCCGGTGGAGAACGAGGAGCTCAAGAAGCTCCAGGAGGAACTGGACAAGAAGCAGCAGGAGCTGGACGAGACCATCCGCCTGCTGCAGCGGAACCAGGCGGATTTTGAAAACTACCGCCGCCGGAACAACAGCGTCCGGGCCGAGAGCTACGAGAACGGCAAGCGGGACGCGGTGTCGGAGCTGCTGCCCTCCCTGGACGATTTCGATCGGATCATCCTGAACGCCGACAAGGCGGACGAGGCCTGGGTGGAGGGCGTGAAGCTGGTCTACCGCAAGTTCACCGAGGAGCTCAAGAAGCTGGGCCTCACGGAGATCGAGGCGGAGGGCAAGTTCGATCCCAACCTCCACAACGCGGTCCTTTCCGAGGCGGCCGAGGGCGTGGAGAGCGAAACGATCCTCGCTGTGCTCCAGAAGGGGTACAAAATGGGCGACAAGATCCTGCGGCACAGCATGGTCAAAGTTTCCGAATAAAGAAAAAACAGCCAAGCCCGCAATAGAAAAGGCGAAGCTGAACAAGCATAGACTATAGCAATTATCAGGAGGAAAAGAAAACTATGGGTAAAATCATCGGTATCGATTTAGGCACGACCAATTCCTGCGTCGCCGTCCTGGAGGGCGGCGAGCCGGTCGTTATCCCCAACAGCGAGGGCGCGCGTACCACGCCTTCCGTGGTGGCGTTCAAGGACGGCGAGCGCCTGGTGGGCACCATCGCCAAGCGGCAGGCCATCACCAACCCCACCCGCACCGTGGCTTCCATCAAGCGGGACATGGGCAGCAACCGCAAGGTCCACATCGACGGCAAGGACTACACGCCTCAGGAGATCTCCGCCATGATCCTGCAGAAGCTGAAGCAGGACGCGGAATCCTATTTGGGTGAGAAGGTGACCCAGGCGGTCATCACCGTGCCCGCCTACTTCACCGACTCCCAGCGGCAGGCCACCAAGGACGCGGGCCGCATCGCGGGCCTCGAAGTGCTCCGTATCATCAACGAGCCCACGGCCGCTTCCCTGGCCTACGGCCTCGACAAGGAGAACAACCAGAAGATCCTGGTCTACGATCTGGGCGGCGGCACCTTCGATGTGTCCATCCTGGAGATCGGCGACGGCGTCTTCGAAGTGCTGGCCACCGCGGGCAACAATCGCTTGGGCGGCGACGACTTCGATCAGCGGATCATGGAGTACGTGGCTTCCGACTTCAAGCGCAACACGGGCATCGACCTCTTGCAGGATCGGACCGCCACGCAGCGCCTGAAGGAGGCCGCCGAGAAGGCCAAGATCGAGCTTTCCGGCGTGACCACCACCAACATCAACCTGCCCTACATCGCCATGGACGCTTCCGGCGCCAAGAACATCGACATGACCATCACCAGGGCCAAGTTCAATGAGCTCATCTCCGACCTCATCGACAAGACCAAGGCCTGCGTGCAGAAGGCCATGCAGGACGCCGGGCTCAACAACTCCCAGATCGACAAGGTCATCCTGGTGGGCGGCTCCAGCCGTATCCCCTGCGTCCAGGACATGGTCCGGACCATCACCGGCAAGGAGCCCTTCAAGGGCATCAACCCCGACGAGTGCGTGGCCATCGGCGCGGCCATCCAGGGCGGCGTCCTGGGCGGCGAGGTCAAGGACGTGCTGCTCCTCGACGTGACGCCCCTGTCCCTGGGCATCGAGACCGTGGGCGGCGTGTTCACCCGCCTGATCGAGCGGAACACCACCATCCCCACCAAGAAGAGCCAGATCTTCTCCACCGCCGCCGACGGCCAGACCTCCGTGGAGGTCCACGTGCTCCAGGGCGAGCGGGAGATGGCCCAGTACAACAAGACCCTGGGCCGGTTCCAGCTCTCCGGCATCGCGCCCGCGCCCCGCGGCGTGCCGCAGATCGAGGTCACCTTCGACATCGACGCCAACGGCATCGTCCATGTGTCCGCCAAGGACCTGGGCACCGGCAACCAGCAGCAGGTGACCATCACCGCCTCCACCAACCTGACCGAGGACGAGATCAAGAAGGCGGTCAACGAGGCGGAGCAGTACGCCAACGAGGATAAGAAGCGCAAGGAAGAGGTGGACGCCCGGAACCATGCGGACCAGCTGGTCTACACCACCGAGAAGACCATGAAGGAGCTGGGCGACAAGATCAGTTCCTCCGACAGGAGCATGCTGGAGGGCATGGTGGCTGACCTTAGGAAGGCCCTGGAGGGCACCGACACCGAGGCCATCAAGCGGGCCACCGAGACCCTGACCGAGAAGAGCTACGAGGTCTTCGGCAAGATCTATCAGCAGCAACAGCAGCAGGGCCAGCAGCCGCCTCACGCCCCCAACGACGGCACCAGCTACGGCCCCAACGAGGGCGGCGACGACAACGTGGTCGATGCGGATTACGAAGTCGTCAAGTAATCAAAGATAAGTAAACGGCGAAGGGGCGGGCAGCCGCCCCTTTCGGCCGAGGAAACGAGGTGAGGATCGTGGCAGATAAGCGGGATTATTACGAGGTTTTGGGCGTCAGCAAGACGGCTACCGACAGCGAGATCAAGAGCGCGTTTCGGAAGGCCGCCAAGTCCTGCCATCCGGACCTGCATCCCAACGACAAGGCCGCCGAGGCCCGGTTCAAGGAGTTGAACGAAGCCTACAGCGTCCTGTCCGATCCTGATAAACGAGCGAAGTACGATCAATACGGCCATGCGGCCTTCGACCCCACCATGGGCGGCGCCAACCCCTTCGAGGGCGCGGGCTTCGGCGGGTTCGACGACATTCTCAACAGCTTCTTCGGCGGCGGTTTCGGCGGCGGTTTCGGCGGCGGCTTCGGCAGCCGTTCCGCCCAGCGGGACGCGCCCATGGCCGGGGACGATCTTCGGTACAACCTGTCCCTGACCTTCGAGGAGGCGGCCTTCGGCGTGACCAAGGAGCTGCTGATCCCCCGGGAGGAGAGCTGCGAAGCCTGCGGCGGCACCGGCGCCAAGGCGGGCACCAGCCCCGTGCGGTGCCCCACCTGCAACGGCACGGGCCAGGTCCGCACCCAGCAGAACACCATGTTCGGGGCCTTTACCACCAGCCGGCCCTGCTCGGCCTGCAACGGCACGGGTAAGTACATCAAGGAGCCCTGTCCCGAGTGCCGGGGCAAGGGCCGCATCCGCAAGAACACCCGCATCCAGTTGAAGGTGCCCGCCGGCATCAACGA
Source organism: uncultured Eubacteriales bacterium (assembly GCA_902768995.1). Lineage (GTDB taxonomy): Bacteria > Bacillota > Clostridia > Christensenellales > CAG-138 > RUG472. The sequence continues at coordinate 10,366 of CACXNN010000029.1, forward strand.
CGGCCAGACCATCAATATGCGGGGCGAGGGCGAAGCCGGCTACAAGGGCGGCCCGAGAGGGAACCTGTACGTGACCGTGTCCGTGAAACCTCACAAGCTCTTCACCAGGGACGGCTGCAACCTGCTGCTGAGTCTGAAGGTGCCCTTCACCACCATGGCCCTGGGCGGCGAGATCACCGTGCCCACCCTGAAGGAGAAGGTGCGCTACACCATCCCCTCCGGCACCCAGAACGGCACCACCTTCCGGCTGAAGGAGCAGGGCGTGCCCATCCCCAACGCCAGTTCCCAGGGCAAGGGCGATCTGCTGGTGACGGTGGAATCGGACATCCCCCGGCGGCTTTCCGACGAGCAGCGGGCGCTGTTGCAACAGTACGCGGCCCTCAGCGGCGAAGCCACCACCCCCGCCAAGAAGAAGGGCGGCATCCGCAACATCTTCAAATAACGATCCAAAAGGAGCGCACCTATGCCGGTCTATCCCTATGAGGGCGTGACGCCCCAAATCGAACAGGACGTGCTGCTCTGCCCGGGCGCCATGGTGGTGGGCCGGGTAAAGATCGGCGCAGGCTCCTCAATTTGGTACAACGCGGTGATCCGGGGCGACGTCCACGACGTGGTCATCGGAAAATACACCAGCATCCAGGACGGGGCCCTCATCCATGAGGACTCCGGCCGGGGCAGCGGCCTGGCGGACGGGCTCCCCACGGTGGTGGGGGACTGCGTGACCGTGGGCCACGGGGCCATTCTTCACGCCTGCCGGGTGGAGGACTATGCGCTCATCGGCATGGGCGCCATCATCATGGACGGAGCCGTCATCGGCAAGGGCTCCGTGGTAGGCGCGGGGGCGCTGGTGACCAAGAACACCGTGATCCCGCCCTTCTCCGTGGTGCTGGGAAGCCCGGCGAAGGTGGTGAAGACCCTGCCCGAGTCGTCCCTCGAACAGCGGAAGGAGCAGGCCATGCACTACTGCGGCCTGGCCGCCGATCATCGAAGGATGCTGGGCGAAGGATAACAAGGATCGAACACGGAAAAGCTGTCGCATACGCGGCAGCTTTTTTGTTGAAGGCAGACACTGCGATGCTTCCCGTATCGGATACATGGTTCCCCGTAACGATGTCGCATTCCCCCGTTTCGAGACAAAGAGAAAGATAAAGAGAAAGAGAAAGAAAAGGATTAAGAGAAAGAAGAAGAGAATGAAAAAGAGCATGCTCCAAGAGTATGTGTGTCTATAGGCGCATACAGGGGGAGAGAGACAGGGGAGACCTTGACGAAATCCGGGGACAGGGATATACTATTATGGTTGAATAGCGTGTCCTTATCTGCCGAAAGCAGCGGCCAAATGCCGAGGGAATCGGGTGGAAAGCCCGAGCTATCCCAGTAACCGTAAGGGGGACGAAAGAGCGGTGACCCACTGTTCCTTGGGGAGCGGGAAGGGGCTCGAGTAGGGGGAACCCAAGCCGGGAGACCTGTTTGGACATGTAGACTTCTGGGATTGAGTGGACCGCAGGGGCAGACCGTGCCCCCGCCATATTCGCTCCTCAATTCCGGGGAGCGTTTTTCTTGCTCCCGCTCTGTTCAACAATATCGGAAAGGGGAAGAAACACATGCAACTCAAAAAGATCCTGGCGATCCTGATCGCCGCCCTGATGCTGTTCGCCTTCGGCTGCAAGAAGGAAGCCGAAGCGCCTGCCGAGAAGCCGGCGGAAGCGCCCGCCCCTGCGGACGGCTCCTTCACCGTCACCGACATGGCGGGCCGGGAAGTCAAGTTCGAGAAGCCCGTGGACAAGGCCGTGGCTCTCACCGCCTCCGACTGCGAGATCATCTACGCCATCGGCGGCGAGGCAGCTCTGGTGGGCCGCGGCGAATACTGCGACTATCCCCCCGAGGTCATGGCGATCCCTTCGCTGACCTCCGGCGCGGAGACCAACATCGAGCAGATCATCGCCCTGGAGCCCGACACGGTGTTCCTCAGCATGATGGCCCAGACCCAGGAGCAGGTGGACCAGCTGGAGAAAGCCGGCATCCGGGTGGTGGTCAGCGACGCCCAGGATATCGAGGGCACCTTCACCGCCATCCGCCTCATCGGCCAGGTCCTGGGTAAGACGGAGGAGGCCGACCAGATCGTCGCCGACATGAATGCCATCTTCGACGAGATCAAGGCCAACCGCTTCGACGGCACCAAGACCATCTACTTCGAGGTCAGCCCCCTGCAGTGGGGCCTCTGGACCGCCGGCACCGGCACCTTCATGAACGAGGTGGCGGAGATGATGGGCCTCAAGAACTGCTTCGACGACGTGGAAGGCTGGGCCGCCGTCTCCGAGGAGCAGGTCCTGGAGCGGAACCCTGACTACATCATGACCATCACCATGTACTTCGGCGAGGGCCCCACCCCCGAGGAGGAGATCATGGCCCGGCCCGGCTGGGAGAACGTGACCGCCGTGAAGAACGGCGACATCCTGAACCTGCAAAACAACGAGCTGTCCCGGCCCGCGCCGCGGCTGGCAGCTGGCGCGCAGATGCTCTTCGACTTCGTGGCGGAGAGTGAAGCGGCTCAGCAGCTGGCGCCCGCCGCCTGATTTTTCGACACCATGAACGGGAGGAACAGCGAACACTTTCGCGGGTGGGAATACCTGCTCTTTGCTGCGGCAGCGGTGCTCACGCTGCTCCTCTCGGTCTGCGTCGGCAGCGTCAGCATCCCCTTTCGGACCACCGTCTCGGTGATCTGGAGGGCCGTGCGGGGCTTGCCTCAACCGGCGGGCACGGCGCCCGCCATCCTGCTCACGTCCCGGCTTCCCCGGGTCCTGGCCGTCATGCTGGTGGGGGCCAGTTTATCCCTCTGCGGCGGGGCCATGCAGGGCCTCTTGAAGAATCCCCTGGCGGACGGGTCCACCCTGGGCGTGTCCTCCGGGGCGTCCCTGGGGGCGGTCATCGCCATCGCCTTCGGGATCACCATACCCGGTTTGCCCTTGGCGGGCACCATGGCCATGGCCATGGTGTTCGCTTTTTGTTCTCTGCTCATCATCTTGGGTCTGGCCTACAAGCTTGACTTCTCCCTGTCCACCAACACCATCATCCTCATCGGCGTCATCTTCTCCATGTTCGCTTCCAGCGTCATGAGCATCGTCATCACCTTTTCCGGGGAGAAGCTCAGGTCCATCACCTTTTGGACCATGGGAAGCCTTCAGGGCACCAGCTACGTGAACGTGCTGGTGCTGCTCTGCGCCCTGGTCCTTTTCGGCGGCGTCATATTGCTCCACGCCCGGGAGCTCAACGCCTTCGCGGTGGGGGAGGAGAACGCCCGCCACGTGGGCGTGAACGTGCGCCGGGTGAAGCTCGTCATCCTCATCGCCGTCTCCGGCCTCATCGGCGTGTGCGTGTCCATCGGCGGCACCATCGGCTTCGTGGGCCTGGTGACGCCCCACATGGTGCGGCTGCTGGTGGGCCCCAACCATAAGCGGCTGCTGCCCGCGTCCCTGTTCGGCGGCGGTATCTTTTTGATGCTCTCTGATCTCATCGCCCGGGTCCTGCTGAACCCCAAGGAGCTGCCCATCGGCGTGGTCACCTCCATCATCGGCGCGGTGGCCTTCGTGTACATCTACGGGTCCTCCCGGAAAGGACGGTAAAGCCATGCTGCACGTGGAAAACCTGACCGTCGCCTACGGGGATCTGACCATCTTGAACGGGGTATCCTTCGACCTTGCCCCCGGGGAATGGCTCATGATCGTGGGCCCCAACGGGGCAGGGAAGTCCACCCTGATCAACGCCGTCACGGGCGGCGCGCCCACTCGGGGCCGGGTGCTCTTCGAAGGGAAGGACACCCGCGCCATGAAGCCCCACGAGCTGGCCCGGGGCATCGGCGTCCTTTCACAGAGCCATTTCGTGGGCTACTCCTTCACCGTGGAGGAGGTGGTCCGCCTGGGCCGGTACGCCTACGCGCCCACCATCTTCTCCCGCCACAGCGGGGAGGAGGACGCGGTGCGGGCGGCTCTCGAACAGACGGGCCTCTACGAGCAGCGCCGCCAGAACGTGCTGACCCTGTCCGGCGGCGAGCTGCAGCGGACGTTCCTCGCTCAGACCTTCTGCCAGGACCCCAAGCTCCTGCTGCTGGACGAGCCCACCAACCACCTGGACCTGGTGTACCAGAAGCAGGTCTTCGAGCTCATACAGAACTGGCTGAAGCAGCCGGGGCGGGCCGTGATCTCCGTGGTCCACGACCTGTCGCTAGCTCGGGCCTACGGTACCAGGGCCCTGCTCCTGGACAGGGGGCAGGTGGTGGCCGACGGGCCCATGGACCGGGTCTTTTCCGACGAAGTGCTGAACCGGGTCTACCGCATGGACGTGCGGGCCTGGATGAACAAGATGCTGGACCAGTGGAAGGAGGCGTGACGATGGAAGAATGGCTGCAAGTTTGGCAAAACAGCCTGCGCAAGCCCGATCAGGCGGCCCGAGAGGCGGCCCAGCGCCAGTGGGACAGCATCGCCAAGCCCCTGGGGAGCCTGGGGGCTCTCGAGAAGCTGGTCATGGATATCGCTGCTCTGACCGGGGACCCGGCCGTGGACATCTCCCAGCGGGCCGTGGTGGTCTGCTGCGCCGACAACGGCGTGGTCCGGGAGGGCGTGACTCAGACCGGCCAGGAGGTCACCGCCCGCATGGCGGCGGAGATGGTGAAGATGGGCTCCTCCGTCTGCAGGATGGCCAGGACGGCCCATGCGGACGTGATCCCGGTGGATCTTGGGATGGTCCGCCGGGTGGAGGGGGTTTTGGATCGCCACGTGATGGACGGCACGGAGGATATAGCCCGCCGGCCCGCCATGACCCGGGAGCAGGCTATGGAGGCCATCTCGGCGGGCGTGGACCTGGTCAAGGATCTGAAGGCCCAGGGGTACGGGCTCCTGGTCTCCGGGGAGATGGGCATCGGCAACACCACCACCTCCAGCGCCCTGGTGGCGGCCCTGCTGAACCTGCCGGCGGAGACGGTCACGGGCCGGGGCGCGGGCCATCGAACGGGCTATCACCGTCCATCGGCCGGACCCCAAGGACCCCTTGGACGTGCTGAGCAAGCTGGGCGGGCTGGATATCGCCGGCATGGCCGGTCTGTTCATCGGCGGCGCCATCTACGGCGTGCCGGTGGTCATCGACGGGTTCATCAGCGCCGTGGCAGCCCTGATGGCCCAGCGGCTCTGCCCCGGGGCGGACGTGGCCATGCTGCCCAGCCACTGCTCCGACGAACCGGCGGCCAAACGGGTGCTGATGGTGCTGAATAAATATCCAATCATTTTTGCGAATATGCGCCTTGGCGAGGGCACGGGCGGCGTATGTTTGCTGCCGCTCCTGGATATGGCGCTGGCCGTATACGGCGGGAACACCACCTTCGACGCGGTGGGCATCGACGCCTACACGCCCCAGGGGGGAAAATGATGCTGATCCTGCTCACCGGCGGCTCCGCCTGCGGCAAAAGCACATACGGGGAAAACCTGGCGGCCCAGGGCCCAAAACCCCTGTACTATATCGCCGCCATGCAGCCCTTCGACGACGAATGCCTCAAAAAGATCGCCCGCCATCGGGCGCTGCGAAAGGACAAGGGCTTCGAGACCGTCGAGCGATACACGGCCGTGGACATCCTGCAGCTGCCTAAAACCGGCGGCACGGCCCTGCTGGAATGTTTATGCAATCTCACCGCCAACGAGATGTATATACAGCCGGAAACGCCCGTGGATCCGGTGGAGAAGGTGGTGGCGGGGGTGGAGAACCTGCGGCGGCAGACGGACACCCTCATCGTGGTCACCAACGACGTGGGCAGCGACGACGAGGATTATTCGGAGGAGACCCGGGCCTACATCCGGTATCTGGGGGAGATCAACGCTAGGGTGGCCGACATGGCGGATCGGGTCTACGAGCTGGTGGCGGGCATCCCTATCTGTTTGAAAGGAGAGACGGTATGAACTTCATCTATTCCATCTGCGCCGCCTTCTCCATGTTCTCCGCCCTGCCCGCGCCCCAGGTGCCCTGGGAGAGGGAGAAGATCCGCTACATGCTGGTGGCCCTGCCCCTGGTGGGCCTGGTGATCGGCGGGGCGGAATGGCTGTGGTTCCTGTTCAGGAGCTGGCTTTCCTTCGGCCCGGTCCTTCATGGGGTGGGCATGACCCTGATCCCCCTGCTCCTCACCGGCGGCATCCACCTGGACGGCTTCATGGACACGGTGGACGCCCTCAAGAGCCACGCCGCCCCGGAGAAGAAACGGGCCATCCTGAAGGACCCCCACGCCGGTGCCTTCGCCATCATCGGCTTGGCCGCCTACCTGCTCCTTTGGTTCGGCCTGTGCGTGGAGCTGCCCTGGTCCGGCCGGACGCTGGTGCTGATGGGGCTCCTGCACGTCATGAGCCGGAGCCTGTCCGCCGTGTCCGGGACCTTGCTCCCCGTGCGGCCGGGGGAGGGGACGCTGAACGTCTTTCATCAGGCCGCGGACAAGAAGGTGGCCGTCCTGGCCGTAGGCTGGGTGGTCCTGTCCGCCGCTGCCATGGTGGCCGTCTGGCCTTTGGTGGGCGGCGTCATGGCCCTGGGAGCTGTAGTCACGCTCCTGCTGGTCCGCTGCATGGCCAGCACACAATTCGAAGGCATGTCCGGGGATATCGCCGGGTTCCAGCTCCAGACGGCGGAGCTGGTCATGCTGGGACTGATGCTGTTGATGGAAAGGATACTGGCCCTATGATGTTGATCCTTGGCGGCGCTGCCTCAGGCAAGCGCACCTATCTACTGTCCCTGGGCTACGGGCCGGAGGATATCGCCGACGGCGTGCTGGACGAGAAAAAGGTGCTGTACGGTTTGGAAAAGCTGGTCTTCGCCGACCCGGAGGGGGCCCAGGCCCTGCTGCCCGCCTTGCTCCAAAAGGAGGTCGTGGTTTGCGCGGAGGTGGGCTCCGGCGTGATCCCCATCCGATACGAACAGCGGCAGGCCCGGGAGGCCACGGGCCGCCTCTGCGTGCAGCTCGCTGCCCAGGCGGAGAAGGTGGTCCGCCTGGTGGCCGGCATCCCCACCGTCATCAAAGGAGAATAGACATATGCAGATATACCTGTTTCGACACGGCCAGACGGCGGGGCACGCCTTCGGGAAGTTCCTGGGCGTCACCGACGAGCCCCTCTGCGAGCTGGGCGTCGAGACCGCCAAGGCGGCGGGCAGCGACCCCACCGTGCAGGAGGTCCTGGTGACGACCCTGCAGCGCACCCAGATGACGGCGGCCATCCTGTTCCCCAACGCCAAACAGCGGATCTGCCCCAGCCTGCGGGAGATGAACTTTGGGGACTTCGAGGGCCGGTCCGCCGACGAGATGAGCGACGATCCGGACTTCCGCTGGTGGGTGGAGCAGACCCAGTGCCTGGGCCCCTGTCCCCACGGGGAGGCCCGGCTGGTCTTCCAGCACCGCGTGTGCGCCGCCTTCCGCCGGGAGGTGGAGCGGGCCCGGGCGGCGGGGCAGGAGAAGCTGTATTTCGTGATCCACGGGGGGACCGTCATGTCCGTCCTGGATCGCTTTTCCCGTCCCCATGGGTCCTACTACAGCTGGCATCTGAAGAACTGCCAGGGGTTCCGCTGCGAAGCCGCCTGGGGCCCGGAGGGCCTGGAGCTGAGGGATATGGTCCTCCTGGATCGGGTCGATCCATGAAGCGCACCTTCAATCTCACCACCTACCGCGAGGACCTGGACCGCTATCGGGACCGGGCGGACCTGCTGTCTGCCCTTGCGGGCTTCGACGGGGTGGAGCTCATGCACTGCGGCGAGGACGCTCGCGGCGTGGTGCCCCCGGAGAAGATCCTGGGCGTCCACCTGATCTTCTTTCCCTATTGGTACGATTTCTACACCGGCGATTTGGCCGCCTGCGAGCGCCATCTGGGCGGCAGGGAGGCCGTCCGCGCCCTCTACGGCGGGGACACGCCGGAAGCTCTCGTGGACGCCTATCGCCGGGATATAGAACAGGCGAAGGCCGAGGGGGCTCAATACGTGGTCTTCCACGTGTCCGACTGCGCCGACGAGGAGCTGTTCACCCTGCGCTACCGCCACACCAGCCGGGAGGTGGCTGCCGCTGCGGCGGACCTGCTGAACACCCTCTTTCCCGAGCCGGACGGGGACATGGCCCTGCTGATGGAAAACCTGTGGCACCCGGGCCTCACGCTGACCGAGCCGGAGGTGACCGGGCTGCTCCTTAATCGGGTCCGCTACCAGAACAAGGGCATCATGCTGGACACGGGCCATCTCATGCACACGGACCTGACCCTCCGCACCCAGGAGGAGGCCCTCGCCTATATCCGCCGCCGGATCGAAGAGCAGGGGGAGGCCGTTCGCAAGGCCATCCGGGGCATCCACCTAAATCAGTCCCTGACCGGCGACTATATGGCGTCGGTGGCCGCCCATCCGCCGGCCCTGTCCCGTGACCCCCAAAAGCGCATGGAGCAGGTCTATACCCACGCCTTTTCATGCGACCGTCATCGGCCCTTCACCTGCCCGGGGGTGCAGGCGTTCATCGAGTGGATCGACCCCGAGTACCTGACCTTCGAGTTCATCTCCCGGTCCCGGGCGGAGCAGGAAGCCATGTTGAAAGTGCAGCTGGATGCTCTGAAACAGGCATAATTCGACAAGAAAGCAAACGAACGGTAAAGAAACGGAGCGCGGCTTGACGGTCCGTTTTTTTGCGGGTATGATACGGATATGGAAGCGAAGC
>CACXNN010000030.1 GCA_902768995.1 uncultured Eubacteriales bacterium
CTTGAACTTGCTCTCCTTCACGGGCTCGTCCTTCACGATCTTCCGGCTCAGGTTCTCATAGGTGGAGACGAGGGGCAGAAGGGCCAGGGCGCAGCCCAGATTGAAGATGGTGTTGGCGTTGGCGATAATGCTGGAGTTGACGGGCTTCTCCCAGAGGCTGTCCAGCAGACCCAGCCTGTGGACGATGGTCACGCCCAGCAGCACCAGAACGGACTTGCTCAGGTTGTAGAGGATGTTCGTGATGGCCACCCGCTTGGGCTCCGCCTTGGCGCCGATGTAGATGACGATGGCCGTGGTCACGCAGTCGCCCAGGTAGATGCCCACGATGACCGCGTAGATGGCCTTAAAGGTGAGGAGCCCCGTGGCCGAGAAGGCCTGCAGAATGCCGATGGTGGCGGAGGAGCTTTGGAGCATGAAGGCAACGCCCGCGCCGGTGATGTAGCCCAGGACGGGGCTTTCGCCAAGGCCGGAGAAAAGCTGCTCGATGAGGCCCGACTGGGCCAGGTTGTTCACCGCGCCGGTCATGTTGAGAAGGCCGGAGAACAGGATGCCGAAGCCGATGGCGATGTTGCCCACGGACCGGGCGTTCTTGAAGAAGCTCCCCATGATGAGCACGATGCCGACGATGAGGGCGATGGGGGCCAAGGTGGAGGGCTGGAAGAACCGAAGGACGCTAGTGCCCGAGGCGTCGATGTCCAGCAAGCGGATGATCTGGCCCGTGACCGTGGTGCCCACGTTGGCGCCGATGATGATGCCTAGGCTCTGGTGCAGGGTCAGAATCCCCGCACCCACGAGGCCGGCGGTGATGACGATGGTGGCGGTGGAGCTCTGGATGAGGGCGGTGACCAAAACCCCCAGGATGAAGGCCTTCAGGGGGTTGTCCGTCACCTTCCCCATGGCGGCCTTCAGGGTGCCGGAGGAGTTTTCCTTCAGGGAGTCCCCCATGAGGCGCATGCCGTACAGGAACATGGCCAAGCCGCCCAGCAGGGAGATCACGTTGAAAATATCCATATGCAAAACCTCGATCGGTATCGGTATCCCAAAACTTTCCTAATATAACCTTACTATGCCGCCTGTCCAGTTGTCAAGCAGAATCACCACATAAAAACGCGCATGGTCGCCCATGCGCGGTAAGGACGTTTCGCGGCTGCGCCGCAAGGATCGGTTACTCCCAGGCCCAGCCGAAGAGGATGTAGTGCTTCACCCATTGCCAGGGGGTGTAGGTCACGGTGACGAGGCAGCTGGCCGTGGCGCGGCCGTCGGCGGAGGTGGCCAAAATGGTGGCCGTGCCGGGGCCGTGGGCCGCGATGCCGCCGTCGGGGAACACCTCCGCTACGGCGGGATCGGAGCTGGTGAAGGTCCAGGTGGGCTCCGTGGCGTCCGCGGGGGCGATGACAGCCGTCAGCCGGGCGGCATCCCCCACATGGAGGGCCAAGGCGTCGGCGCTGAGGGTCATCCCTTCCGCATGGATATAGGGCAGGGCCGGGATCTCCCGCCGCTCCAGCACCTCGCCGCAGGTTTGGCAGACCTTCTGCTCCTCCCCGGGCACGTTTACCTGGGCCGCCTGGGCCACGGTCCATTCCCCAGGCGTGTGGCCCAGGGCCGGGATGACCTCCGTGTACCGATCGTTGCAGTTGGCGCAGACGAAGACCTTCTCCCCGTTCTCGGTGCAGGTGGGGGCGGTGTCCGTCTCCTCATAGGCGTGGCCCGTGGCGGGGACGGGCTCCTTCTGCCTGTGGCCGCAGAGGGTGCAGGTGTAGGTGTTCTCCCCCGCCTCGGTGCAGGTGGGCTTGACGGTGAGCTCCGCCGCCCCGTACTGGTGGACCGGGGGCGTGTAGCTGTCCCGATAGCTGTAGCCGCAGGTCCCGCAGGTGTGGGTGGTGTAGCCCCAATGGGTGCAGTCGCCGGGGGTAAGGGAATCGGCGTACTGGGGCTCGTCGCACTTCTCCGGGGACAGGCGCGTGGGGGTCCGGGACTCGAATTTGGCGAAGTGGGCGGCGTACATCTTCTTGCGCTCGCAGGCCCGCTGGGTGTCCTCCCCGATGGTGGGGGAACAATAGGCCCGGCGGGAGGGAGTGATCTCGAAGAAGGAGAACTCTGTATCGGCGGTGGTGTTGTAGACATGGGATCGATAGCCGCTGCCCTTCACGTCCTTGAACATGCCGATGAGGCCGCCGTTGTGGCAGTAGCCGTAGACCTCGGAGAAGCCCCGGGTCTTCACGGTGCAGTCCTCGATCTGCCCGCTGCCGCAGGAATAGACGCCGCCGATGAACTCCTCGCAGAGGGCGTCCCTGTTGGTGTCGGTGAAGATGAGCTCCGCGTCCACGGTGCAGCCCGAAAACCTGCTCTCCCAGGAGAACCCGCAGAGGCCCCCCACCCCCGCGTTGATGGAGGTGAGGGTGAGATGGCTCCGGGTCTGGACGGCGCAGTCCGCGACGACGCTGTGCTCGGCGTACCCCGCCAGGGCCCCCAGGAAGCAGTGCTGGTCCGTGGTGACGTCGATGACGGCGTTGATCAGGTTCACCTCCCGGATCTCGGCGTCCTTCACCACGGAGAACAGGCCCCCGAAGACGGTGTCGTACTCCTTCCGGTTCCCGTCGTAGGTCATGGTCCTATCGGGGCCCGGGGCGGTGACGGTCAGGTTGTAGAGGGTGTGGCCGTGGCCGTTCAGCTTCCCGGAGAAGGCCAGAGGCACCCAATCTTCGCCTCCCATGTCGATGTCGTCGGTGAGCTCGTAGGTCCCCGCCGGGTCCTCGGCGATGCGCAGCAGGCCCGCCCGGTCAGCGATGGCCACCGGGGCCCCTTCTTCCTCCCCGTGTACGGCCGGGCCGACGCCCAACAGCAGCAGGGCGCACAGCACGGCGGCAAAGAATCGTTTCATATCTCTCTCCTTATTCCCAGCCTTCCATTCGATCCATGATGGCGTAGAGGGCCAGATACTTTTCGTCGGTCATCTCCACCCTGTCCCCCAGCTCCAGCACCGTCTTGCTCTCCTCGTCGCTGGCCCAGGGGGGCAGCCCCGGCCCGTTGGGGTCCCCGGTTTGGGCGAAGTTCGTCACGTATCCCAGGATGGTCTTGGACAGGGCCCTATCGCCGTCGTCGAAGACCTTAGATACCGGCGGGATATTCCCGTAGAAATAGGGCAGCTCCCCGCTGTGCCAGGCCCCCAGGCGGCCGTTGTGCTTGCTGAAGTAGTATTCGTAGGCCGGGATGCCGTTCTGGGCGGCCAGCCGGTCCAGGCAGTGGTGGGGATAGTTGAAGAACACCGCCCCGTAGATCTGGGCCCAGTAGCTGTCGGCCTCCTCATCCGTGGCGGGGGCGTAGAGGGCCAGCACCTCGTCGGCATACTCCTTGAAGCTGGCCCGGATCTTCCCCTCGTAGTTCTTCAAATTGGCGTGGGCGAACATGATGAAGGGCCCGCTTTCCTCCGCGTTGTAGCCATGGAGGATGGCCGCCTCGTTGTGGACGCCCTTCCGGTAGGATTCGTAGGGGGTCTCCGTGAGGGCGTACCCGTCCACGGTCATGTGGTGCTGGGTGTAGGCCTCGTTGACGATCTGCTTGGCGGACAAAGCCCGCAGCTCCGCCGGGGTGCTCACATGGTAGCGGGCTTTCAGCTCCTGGCCCGATGTCAACGCCTCCTCGAAGCTCCGGAAGGAGTGAGGCGGCTTCACGCTGGCCACAGTGGAGCTCTCCAAGATGACCCGCTGGAACAGGCCCTTAGCAAGCGGCGACGTGCAGAGGGCACTGACGCTGGCGGCCCCGGCGCTCTCCCCGGCCAGCGTCACGTTGTTCGGGTCCCCGCCGAAGGCGGAGACGTTGTCCCGGACCCATTCGAGGGCCTTGATCTGATCGAGAAGGCCGTAGTTGCCCGTGGTGCCGTGGGGGGATTCCGCGGCCAGGCCCTCGTCGGCCAGGTACCCGAACACCCCCAGCCGGTAGCCCAGGTTCACCACGATCACGCCCTCCTTGGCAAGGCCCGTGCCCGCGTAGTCCGCGTACCAGGGCTGGCCCGTCTGCAGGGTGCCCCCGTGGATGTAGACCAGCACCGGCAGGCCGCTGACCTGCCCGGCGGGCTTCCAAACGTTCACGTAGAGGCCGTCCTCGCTGACGGGCGGCACGTAGTTGTCCTTCAACGATATCTTATAGTCGTGGAAGCCGATGATCTGGGCCAGGCTGTTGTAGATGGGCAGATGGACCGGCTGCATGCACATGGGGGCGAAATGGTCCCCATCGAGGACGCCCTCCCAGGGCAGAGGGTCCTGGGGCTCCTTCCAGCGCAGATCCCCCACGGGGGGCTGGGCGTAGGGGATGCCGGCGTAGAGCTCCACGGCCCCGTCCGCGATAAGGACGCCCCGGACGGTCCCCTTCTCGATGGTCACGGGCTCCGTGTACACCGGGGCCTTCCCCTCGTAGGCGGGCACGGCCCTGGTGGGGGGCCAGGTCAAGAACAGGATCAGGGCGAAGGCGGCGAGATACCCCGCGTACCCCAGGAGCTTTCCATACCACTTGCCGCCCTGGAGCACCTTGCTGAACAGCACCGCGAACCCCACCGTGGCGGCCACCAGCAGCGCAAAGCCCAGGAGCGTGTTCTTGTTCAGCTCCAGCACCGCCGCCATGACCAGGAACAGCAGCCCCGTCACGATCCCGAATCCGACCATCTGCATACCTCCCCGCTTCTTTCCGTCCAGTATACCATCTCCCGCCCCAAAAGGGAACACCCGCCGGGGCAAAAGCCACGGGAAAACGGCGTTGAAAGGGAGGCGCCGGTTTGATATAATCGAATACGACAGAGACAAAAAGGAGGCCCCTATGGAGCGAACCATCTTTTATGAGCAGGTCCGGGACCGGCTGATCCGGTACGCCAGGGTGGACACCCAGTCCGCCCGGGTCAGCGACACCGTGCCCACCACGAAGAAGCAGTTCGACCTGGCGTACATGCTGCGGGACGAGCTCGTCGGGATCGGCGCGGCGGACGTGTGGCTGGATGAGGAGAAGTGTGTGGTCTATGGCCGGGTGCCCGCTACGGTGGAGGGCGGCAAAGCCTTCGGGCTGGTGACCCACATGGACACGGCCCCCGACGCCCCCGGCGCTAACTGCCGGCCTTGGGTACTGGAGAACTACGACGGCGGGGACATCTTGCTGAACGGGGAGAAGGGCATCGTCATGTCCCCCCGGGAGTTCCCGAACCTGAAGAACTACGTGGGCCAGGATCTGATCCTCACCGATGGCACCACCCTGCTGGGCGGCGACGACAAGGCCGCCATCGCCGTGGTCATGACCATGGCGGAACATCTGCTCCGGCACCCGGAGCTCCCCCACGGCCCCATCGCCCTCGCGTTCACCCCCGACGAGGAGGTGGGGGGCCTGGCGAAGGATTTGGACCTCGCTCGCTTCGGGGCCCAGGTGGCCTACACCCTGGACGGGGACTATCTGGGCTACTACGAGGACGAGACCTTCAACGCCTCCCACGCCACCGCCCTGTTCCGGGGCCGCAGCGTCCACACGGGCACGGCCAAGGGGATCATGGTCAACGCCGGGGACCTGGCGGCGGAGTTCGTCTCCCTGCTGCCGCCTGGGGAGAAGCCCCAGTTCACCGAGGGCCGGGAGGGGTTCTTCCACCTGGTGTCCATCCGGGCCAACGTGGAGCTGGCCCAGGTGGACCTGATCGTCCGGGACCACGACGCGGGCGTCTTCGCCCGGCGGGAGCAGCTATTGCGGGATTTGGCCGCCCAAATGGCCCGGAAGTACGGCCCGGAGCGCGTCAGCCTCACCATCGCCCCCACCTATCGGAACATGAAGGAGGTCATCGACCAATACCCCTTCCTCATCGACAACCTGACCAAGGCCATCTCCCTGGCGGGGCTCACGCCCCGGTCCCTTCCCTTCCGGGGCGGCACGGACGGGTCCGCCCTCTCCCACCGGGGGCTACCCTGCCCCAACCTGTCCGCCGGCTACGAGAACGCCCACGGCCGCTTCGAGTACGTCCCCATCCCCTCCATGGAGAAGAACGTGGAGATATTGCTGCATCTGGCTAAGTTGTTCGGGGAGATGGAAACATAAGGAAAGAAAGTCATAAAAGAGGGCACGGTGATCGGATCGCCGTGCCCTCATTTTACTCCGAAATGATCCTAGGATCACGTGCCCAAGTCTTGAGCACGTCCAGGGCGGCCGCCTTGCTGCCCGCCTTGCCTTTCCCTCGAAGGGGCTTTTTCAGCTGCGCTTCGTTGTAATAGGTGTAGGAGCAGGAGTAGTGCTGCACATATCTGCTGTTGGGTATGACGTTCTCCACGGAAAGGGGCTTGTCCGTCTTCGGATACAACACCCATTCCGGGTCGATGGTCCCGTTGAACGCCTTAACCAGCAGGCTGCTCTGATCGTTGGGCTTCAAAGCCCTCACCAGGTCCAGGATGCCGCTGATGAGCAGCAATACCCCGGCGATCGCAACACCGAGGCCAAACTCGTCGGATATCCACAGGGTGACGCCCACAGCCGCCAGCAGCAGGGCCGCGCCTCCGCCGATCCGTTTCAAGGCGGCGGTCCTGGCTTTCACGCCCAGCTGCTTTCTGCACCGGTCGCATATGCCGATGCGGATCAGCGCCAGGGGCTCATAGGCGGTGGCCCCAGAATCGATGATGTCGCTGCCGCTTGTGTTCTCCCACTTGAGGATGCCGTAGAGCTCCCTGTGCTTCTCGTCCACTTTCCGACCGCATTTGAAACAAGTGTTCATGCTCTCCTCCTGTTCTATAGATGCCCCTTCAATCCTTCCGGCTCTCGCCCTCGTCCACGTACTCATGGCCACAGTAGACGCAGCGATAGCGGATATGCTCGTAGTGCCAGTCGCCGTAGGCCTCCCACCAGCTGTCCGCCCTCTTCCACAGGTGGGCCCCGTCCCGTTCACAGTAGAGCTTGCGCTTCTCCGGGTCCGTCACCCGGTTTTCGGCGTTCAGGCGGATGCCTTTGTTGGGCTCTCGTTCGATGATCTCCGTGAGGGCGGCCTCGTCCGTGATCCGCTTCACCACCGCTTTGCGCAGATCGTTGTCGTCGTCGAGGTCGTACAGGGCGTACAGGTCCGCCTGGTCGGACACGTGATTGAGGGCCGCCAGCCGGGCCTTGGGCGGCAGCGTCCGATCCCGAAACAGGTCCATGGCCGCCCCGGGCTCGCTTTCGATCCGCTGCTCCACCTGTTCGGTCAAGAACTTCACCGCATAGTCCCGCTTGGGCTGGGGCAGCGTCCAGTCCCCCACCAGGTCTCGCGCCAGTTCCGGGTGGTCCTTCAGAAGCTTGCGCAGGGCGGTCCAGGCCACCGACAGGCCGTCCGCCTTGGCGACCCGCCGCAGCACGTCCGCGTCGGCGATACATTCTACGGCCAGGTCCCGGGCCCGGTCCATGCGCTGCTGATACCCCGCCACCTGGCGCTTCTTAGGCCTATGGAAAAAGTCTTGCTCCGTGGCGATCCTAAAAAGCTGCTCCGGGTCCCGGATGCGGCGGATGGCGAACTCGTCCATATCCCTGGCCGCCTCCAGCAGCAGAGCGGGGTCCACCCGGTCCAGGGCCGCCTCCCTTAGGGGGGACTCGCTGGCCCGGGCGATCCGCAGCAGCTGCTTTCCGTCGGTGACCTTTTGGAGCAGACGCCGCTGCTTCTCCGGGTCCCGGGCCATCAGCACCCGATCCGCCCGCCAGCT
This sequence comes from uncultured Eubacteriales bacterium, assembly GCA_902768995.1. Classification (GTDB taxonomy): domain Bacteria; phylum Bacillota; class Clostridia; order Christensenellales; family CAG-138; genus RUG472. The sequence continues at coordinate 7,683 of CACXNN010000030.1, forward strand.
CTGCCACCACCAGAGGCCCAGCAGAGCCACCAGGATCGCCTCGCCCACCAGCCCCCCGGCCATCTCCGGCAGGCGCTGCGCCACGGCCACCACCACCGCGCTGAGGAGGGCGACAGCAAAAAGGATAAAGAGGATCAGCTTCCAGATGTAGACGCACGACCTTCCGGTTTTCCTGGACATGGCGATATCCTCCTCCTTTCGATGCTCCTACTATAGCAGACCGGCGGCCAAAAAACAACCGCCCGGCGGCTTGTTCGACCCCGGGGTCCGTGGTATACTGAGCAAAAAAGGAGGCAGCTATGACCGTCAACGTATATGAACAGTATTTCGAAGGGGACCTGATGGCAAACGGCGTTTTGCGCCGGGGCGCCCTGGTCATGCTCATCGCCGACTCCGAGGCGGGCCATATCCGCTACGAGGCGGCGGTCACCTTCTTCCCCCATGAGGAGGAGAACGATTTCGCCGTGTCCTACGACGCCTATTACAGCGCCGTCCTCTTCGACGGGCCGGGCCGCCGGTCCAAAAAGCGGGAGGAGAAGCTGCTGGTGGGCCTGCCGGGGGAGATCGACGCCCTGGCCCAGGCCGCAGGCGGCGCGGTCCATTGGGATCGGCCCCTCCGGGAAGCCCGGCGAGGCTGAAAAGGCCCCGTCTTGACAAGCGGGAAGGGCTGCTGTACAGTTATATATAATGTGAAAAAACCATGGAAAAGGGGGACCGTCGCATGAAGTGTGTCAACTGCGAGAAGGCGGAGGCCACCGCCGGGTGGGACAGCCTGGCGTTCGAGCGCCGCAAGGAGTGGCAGTCGGTTTACGAGTGGGCCACCGGCTACGAGAAGGCGGGCCTGTGCCCGTCCTGCCGGGCGAATCTGGCCAAGGAGAACGAGGCCATGCTGTTCCCGAAGCAGCATCGGGGCCTGTGGATCGCCGCCAACGTGCTGGGCGGCGTGGGCGCCGTGCTGGCCGTGTTGGACTTCTTCTACGGCTCCAGGAACGTCACCATCGTCGGCGTGGCGCTGCTGCTGGCGTCGGTCCTGCTGGGCTATATGAAGTGGAAGGACGATTCGGAAGGGCCCCTGCTGGGCGTATCCGTCTTTCTCTTCGCCGTGGGCGCCTACGGGATCGTCCGGACCCTGTTCTTTGCCGACTGGCGGGAGACGGTGGACGTCCTGGGCTGGATCAGCCTGGCGCTGCTCGTTTTGGCGGCCCTGGTCTACTGGCTCGGCGGCACTGCCCTCAAGGCCCACGCGGCCAAGGCGGAGAGCCCCCTGGACGCCCTGCTGCTGGGCAAGGCCCAGCCGGAGGGGCATCGGTACGTGCCTCTGGGCGAGGGGCTGTATAGGAACAAGAAGGCGTTCCTGGAGGTCAATTCGCTGCTGGACAAGAACGAAGCGCAGGTGTACGACGAATTCATCGCCACGGGTAAATGGAAGGAGCTGGTGGAGAATCCCCAGCAGTTCCGCTTCCTCGGCATGTGAGCTATGATATTAGGAGGGAAAACCGTATGTGGACGAGAAGAGAGCTGAAGGAGCGGGCCAAGGCCGCCTTCAAAGCCAATTATTGGAGATGCGTGCTGGTGGCGTTCATTTTGGCGCTGCTCATCGGCGGCGGCGCGGGCAGCAGCGTGCGCAAGAACGAAACGGCCGACTTGACCACGGAGCAGCAGAAGGCTATGGCGCTCCTGGCGGAGGACGACAACCTGGGCCGGCTGGTGGAGGGCATGGAGAAGCTCTCCGCCCTGCCGAGCAGCAAGATCAAGATCTCCCTGGGCGGCCTCGGGCTGGTGGGGTTCCTGCTGTCCATCCTGGTGTTCAATCCCCTCATCGTGGGCTGCTACCGGTTCTTCCTGCAGAACAGCCGGGGCCCGGCGGAGCTCAATGAGCTGGGCGCGGGCTTTAGGGGCGACTGGGGGAACGTGGTGCTGGTCATGTTCCTGAAGAACCTGTTCCTCGCCCTGTGGACCATGCTGTTCATCATCCCCGGCATCGTCAAGGCCTATGCCTATCGCATGGTGCCCTACATCCTGAAGGAGCACCCGGAGCTTTCCGGCACCCAGGCCATCACCCTGTCCCGTCGGATGATGAAGGGCCACAAGGGGGACGCCTTCGTGCTGGACCTCAGCTTCATCGGCTGGATCCTGCTGTCCGCCCTGACCTTCGGCATCCTGCACCTCTTCTACGTGGGGCCCTACATCCAGGCCACCGACGCGGAGCTCTACAAGGTCGTCCGGGCCGACTACGAGGCCCGTCTCGCCGCCGGGACCGCGGCGTAAGCTGGTTAAAATCCCATACAACGATTTTTCACGCTCCGTTGCACTTTGCGGCGGAGCGTGTTATACTGTGCCATCATCCATCATCGTATCGGCGAACAGCCGCGGAAGAGAGGTCCCCTATGTTCGGAAGACGGCCCGACGGGCGCCGGATCGAGAAGATCGATCCCATCATGAAGATCACCCCCTACATCATGCCGGAGCGCAGCGACGCCCAGGTGTTCCTGCGGCATCGGGCGGACATGGAGCGCATGTCCGCCTATATCCGCGCCCAGGCGGAGAAAGGGCAGCGGATCAGCCACATGCAGATCATCGTGGCGGCCTACGTGCGGGCGGTCAGCAGCAACCCGGAGATGAACCGCTTCATCATGAACAAGCAGCTCTTCGCCCGGAACAACTGCTCGGCGGCCTTCACCATCCTGCGGGTGCCCCACCAGCCCGACGCGGGGGAGGCGGTGGTGAAGATCAAGTTCGATCTTACCGACACCATCTACGACGTGCGGGACAGGATGGACGCCGCCGTCAGCGCCGCCCGGGGGGAGCAGGAGCAGGGCCCCGGGTTCATCGACAGGCTCCTGGCCTTCGTGTTCGCGGTGCCGGGCCTGGCCACGGTGATCGTGGGGCTGGTGAAGTTCCTGGACCGGTACGGCATCTGCCCCAAGTTCCTCATCGAGGAGCCATCGGTCTCCACGAGGTGAACCACCACATCTACAACTTCGGCAACGTGGGCCTGTTCTTCGGCATGGGCACCTCCGAGCGGGTGGCCGTGGAGGAGAACGGGACCATCCGCCTGAAGCGGTTCTTGCCCATCGGCATCACCGCGGACGAGCGGGTCTGCTCCGGCGCCCACTACGCCCGGTTTTTCGCCGACATGCGCAAGTATCTGGACCACCCGGAGCTCTTAGAGCAGCCCCCGGCCGCGGTCCGCTTCGACGAGGGCATGGCGTACCACGAGCCCAAGCCGAAGAAGGCATGACCTTCGCACCTTTTCCGTTTCGGTGAAAAGAAAAGATGCGCGAAAAAGAAAAGCACAGGATGATACGGGAAACCGATGCGGAAAGACAGGATGCTTTCCGCATTTTTTTGTATGTTTGGATTGACAAATCCTCCCGGCGGGTTTATACTAACACTTGAACAGATGTTCATATGTTTTCAGGAGGAGGACGGTATGGCGAGAAGCAAGTACGCGGAGGTCTGCGAGGAGGTGTGCACGCACCCGGAGATACTGGGGCGGGTGGCGCCGGAGATGCCCGACGAGGAGCGGCTGTACGATCTGGCGGAGCTCTTTAAGGTGTTCGGGGACACCACGCGCATACGCATTTTGTATGTGCTCTTCGAGTCGGAGATGTGCGTGTGCGACATCGCGGCGCTGCTGAACATGACCCAGTCCGCCATCTCCCACCAGCTGCGCATCCTGAAGCAGGCACGGCTGGTCCGGAGCCGCCGGGAGGGAAAGACCATCTTCTACGCCTTGGACGACGACCACGTCCGCACCGTCATCGGCCAGGGCATGGAGCATATCGAAGAAAAGCATGGGAGGAAAAGAGCATGAAAAAGACCTATAAGATCG
>CACXNN010000031.1 GCA_902768995.1 uncultured Eubacteriales bacterium
AAGCTTTCATTATTTCCTTTTAATTAGTGCCTGCAAATGCCGGCCCACCAGGGTGCCCAGGGCGGCGCCGATGGCGGCCTGGAGGGCGTTGGGGAGCACGTTCACTGCGGCCACGGGGGCGGTGAGCAGGATGGTCTCGTAGAGGAAGTACCCCAGGGGCACCAGGAGGCAGCAGAGGAGGGACAGGGGCAGGCCGGCTTTCTTCGCCCGGCGCAGGGCGAGCCCGGCCAGCAGCGCCGTGAGCCCCTTGATGAGAAGCGTCACCGGCGCGTACATGGCCCAGCCCAGGATCAGGTCCGCCAACGCCGCGCCTACCCCCGCGGCCAGGGCCCCCAAGCCCCCGGGCAGCAGGCAGACGCAGAGGAACACCCCCGCGTCGCCCAGGTTCACGTACCCGTACCCGCTGGGCAGGGGGATGGACAGGAGCGTCAGCAGCAGCGTCGCCCCGCAGAGCTGGCCCGCCAGGGCCAGACGCTTGGTTTTTTTGTCGTTCTTGTTTTCCATATTTCCTCCTCAAACACTATGGCAATATGCCGTGTAATAGTCCTCCGGGAAACCCAAAAGAGCGTTTTGCGCCTGTTCCTCACTTTCAAACAAGCCGAACACGGCGGAGCCGCTGCCCGTCATGCAGGCGGCCAGGGCGCCCCTTTGGAGCAGGGCGGCCTTGATCTCGCCGATCTCGGGCACCAGCCCGATGGCCGGGGCCTCGAGAGCGTTCTCCATATAGGCGGCCGCGCCGGGAAGATCGTTCTGCCCCAGCTTCGCCAGGCACCGGACCGTCTCCACCCGCTTCCGGGGCAGGGCCAGGCTTTGGAACAGGGCCTTGGTGGACACGCCCTTGGGGGGCTTCACGATGGCGAAATGGAGGGTGGGCCCCACCACCGGCGTCAGGATCTCCCCCACGCCCTCGCATCGGCACAGGCCCCCCTGCAGACAGAAGGGCACGTCCGCCCCCACCTGGAGGGCGATCCGGTGGATATCCTGGTCCGTCAGCATCCGATGGAGCCGCTGGAGCCCCCGCAGCACCGCCGCCGCATCCGCGGACCCGCCGCCCATGCCCGCCTCCGAGGGCAGCCGCTTCTCGCAGGTGATGAAGGCCCCCTTGCCGGAGAGCCGCTGATAGGCCGCGGCGGCCCGGTACATGGTGTTCTCGAAGGGCAGCTCTGCACCGGTGACATGGACCTCCACGGTCTTGGAGGGGGCCACGGTGATCCGATCATAGAGGCTCACGGTCTGCATGAGGGTGTCCAGGGCGTGGTAGCCGTCCATCCGTTTGTAGAGGACGCCCAAGGTAAGATTCAGTTTGGCGTACGCCTTTTCTTCTACACGTTCCATGAAAAAGAGTATACCACAAGTTTTCGTCGCAGGGTAGCGTCCTTTGAAAAGTTGTGCTATACTAATATATTAAATTGGAGGTGTGTATGCGTTTTGTGCCCCTGTGCAGCGGTTCCTCGGGAAACGCCACCTATATCGAGGCCGGGAACGCCCGGCTGCTCATCGACGCCGGGGTCTCCTGCCGCCGGATCACGGAGCTCATGGCCCAGGTGGGGGCGGACCCCCGGAACCTGGACGCCATCCTGGTGACCCACGAGCATATCGACCATATCCGGGGCATCGCCGTGCTCTCCCGGAAGTACCATATTCCCGTGTACGCCAACGCGGACACATGGGGCGCCATGGAGACGGCCCTCATGGGGGTGTACCCCTCGGAGCGGTGCGTGTTCGAGAGCGACAAGGACATGTACCTGGGCCGGCTGCGCATCTTCCCCTTCACCACCCCCCACGACGCAGCCCACTCCGTAGGCTTCACCCTCTTCGACGGGGAGAACAAGTGCGGCGTATGCACGGACCTGGGGCACGTGGACAAGCGGATCATCGAAGTGCTGTCCGGCTGCTCGGTGCTGCTCCTCGAAGCGAACCACGACGTGGACATGCTCATGGCCGGGCCCTACCCCTATTCCCTGAAGCAGCGCATCCTCTCCGGCCGGGGGCACCTGTGCAACGAGGACTGCGGCAAGGCGGCGGCGGCCCTCTACGAGCGGGGCGTGAAGCACCTGATCTTAGGGCACCTGTCGGCGGAGAACAACTTCCCGCCCCTGGCCGTGGCCACGGTGCGGGGGGTCCTGCGGGACAACGGCATCCCTGACGAGGCGGTCAGCATCGCCCTCGCCCAGCGCAGCGAGCCTACGGGCATCTTCGAGGTCGCATGAACGTTACGATCTTAGCCGTGGGCAAGCTGAAGGACCGGTTCTTCGAGGAGGGCTGCGGGGAGTACCAGAAGCGCCTGATGCGCTACTGCACGTTGAGCGTGCGGGAGGCGGCGGACGAGAAGGCGCCGGAAGCCCTCTCCCCCGCCCAGGAGGAACAGGTGAAGGAGAAGGAGGGGAAGCGGCTGCTGTCGCTCCTCGATCCCCGGGACCACGTGATCGCCCTAACGGTCACGGGCAAGGCCTACACCTCCGAGGGCCTGGCGGAACGGATCGGCGCCCTCCGGGACCGGGGGAAGAACGTGACCTTTCTCATCGGCGGCTCCCTGGGCCTTTCCCGGGAGGCGGTGGACCGGGCGGACGAGGAGCTTTCCCTGTCCAAGCTGACGCTGCCCCACCGGCTGGCCAGGCTGGTGCTGCTGGAGCAGCTCTATCGGAGCTTCAAGATACTGAATCACGAGACCTACCATAAATGACGGACGGAAAAGGAGACAAGAGCATGAAACGAACCATCTCCCTGCTGCTGGCCCTGACCATGGTGCTGTTGAGTTTGACGGGCTGCGTCCGCGTGCCCGTCAAAACGTATGCCAAGGCCAAGGCCACGGCTGCGCCTGCGGCCATAGCCACGGCTGCGCCTGCGGCTGAGCCCACGGCTGCACCTGCGGCTGCGCCTACGGCGGAACCTGCAGCTGCGCCTACGGCGGAACCTACGACAGAGCCTGCGGCTGCGCCTACGAACGCGCCTGCGCCCGTAGCGGAGCCTGCGGAAACCTGGGCGGACATCGACAGGGACTTTTTCCGGGAATACCTGAAGACCGACATCACCAGCCTCCATCAGCTGGTGAAGGATCCGGCCGCCTTCGGCATCGACTACGACAGCGTGGAGCGCTCGTTGGGCACCTACAAGGAGGATGCGGACCGGGAGTGGTACCTGTTCATCGAGGATACCCTGCGCCGCATGGATGCCCTGGACCAGAGCACCCTCTCCGCCCAGGACAAGATGGCCTTTGACACCGTGTATCAGTTCTGCCAGTGGGAGCTGGAGGGCGAGGAGTTCTACGGCTACTTCGAGCCCCTGACGGAGCTCACCGGCATCCAGACGGATATCCCCATCATATTCTGGTTCTACGAGCTGAAGACCAAACAGGACGTGGAGGATTATCTGACCCTCCTGGCCGACCTGCCGCGCTTCTTCGACGAGCTGCTGGAATATGAGCGTTACCGGGCGGAGGTGCTGCACATCTTCATGCTCGAAAGCAGCCTGGACGCCATCATCGAGAACGACATCCAGCCCATTCTGGAGGCTCGGGAGACCAGCTTTTTGATCCCCCTCTTCCAGGAGCGGGTGGCCAAGGTGGCGGGCCTGACCCAGGAGGAGATCCAGGCTTACGAGGAGAGGAACGTGGCCCTGGTCATCAACGACTACTATCAGGCCTATCTGAACCTGAAGGAGGGGCTGGAAGCGCTGCGGCCCTACTGCCGGGAACCCATGGGCGTGAAGGCCACCGGAGACGAGAAGTATCTTCGCTGGTTCGCCTATCAGCTCAAGAACCGCTGCAGCGAGGAAGCGGACCCCAAAGCCGTGGCGGATCTGCTCTACAGCAGCCTAAACAAGACCATCGACCTGTATTCCAACGCCTATAAGCATGGCGGCGGCCAGCCCAAGGTCACCTCCGTGGGCTCGGTGGACGACAACATCGCCTATCTGAAGTCCGTGCTGGACCCCCTGCTGCCCCCCATCCCCCAGGTGGAGGTGGAGTATGAGGACATGCCCTCTGAATTGCGGGAGGGCCGGTCCACCGCCTTCTATCTGGTGGCCCCCTTCGACGAGTGGCAGATCAACCACATCGTGGTGGCCGATCCGGAGAACCTGGACAACCTGATCTCCACCCTGGCCCACGAGGGCTTCAACGGGCACCTGTACCAGTACATGTACCACCGGTCCATGCCGGGGTTGAGCCGGAGCCAGCAGCTGATCCAGGGGACCGCCTATTCCGAGGCCTGGAGCCAATATTCCGAGCGGCTCTTCGCCCAGAACTGCGGCAGCAAGTTCAACACCTACGACCTGGTGCTGGACCATACGAACGGCATCATCTTCTACGCCCTGCTGTTCTATCTGAGCGTCCGGGTGAACTACTTCGGGGACAGCTTCAACGACGCCTACCGCACCTTCTCCGGATATTTCCGCATATCCAAGAACGATTTCAAGGAGAAGTACTTCAACACCTTCATCGTGGGCAACCCCTTCTACGGCATCCCCTACGCCTACGGTTACGCCCGGATCATCGACCTGCACGACAGGGCCCAGAAGACCCTGGGCAAGAAGTACGACCAGAAGGTTTTTGATACCCAGTATCTGAGCTACGGCCCCTCCTACTTCAACCTCCTGGCGGAGCGCCTGGAACAGTGGGAGAAGGAACAATGACGCTTCGGGAGGACAGACCATGAAACATATGCGACGGGCCATGGCGCTCCTTATGGTGCTTTTGGTGCCTTTCATCATCGCTTGCGCCAAACAGGCGCAGCAGGCGGAGGTGGAGGAGCAGCCTGCTGCCACAGTGGCCCCCCTCGTGACGGCGACGCCAGATAGCGGATATCAGGCGGTGACGCTGACCATGCCGCCTACGCCGGAGCCCACGTCGGAGCCCACGCCCTTGCCCACGCCGGAACCCACGCCCTCCCCGGTACCTACGGCGACGCCTACGCCCTCCCCCACGCCGCCCCCCACGGCCACGCCGGAACCGGAGGTCCTGTTCCTGGACGTGTTCCATCTGCTGAGCCCCGGGAGAAAGGCGTCGGTGGCGGTCAACAACAAGTCTCTGCCCGCAGGCACGGAGGTGGAGGTGCGGCTGGAGGACGGGACCGTGGTGGGGTCCGGGAAGCTTCGGGCCGGGAAGACCGAGATCGGGATCACCCTTCCCGAAGGCGCCCCGGTGCGCACCACCCTGTATCTCTACGCGAAGGGTCGGGACTATCCCATCCACAGCCGGTACGTGGCGGTGGCAGACAACAAGTATGAACCCACCTTGGGCAACTATCAGCGAAAAGACAAGATGGTGGCCCTGACCTTCGACTGCGCCTTCGGGGAGCAGAACACCGACTGGCTGCTGGACACCCTTCGGTCCTACGGCATCCACGCCACCTTCTTCATGACCGGAAGATGGGCGGGCAACCACGGGCCCTGGATCGAGAAGATGCTGGCGGACGGCCACGAGATCGGGAACCATACCCAGAACCACCTGCACCTTTCCGAGCTTTCGAACGAAACCATCGTCCGGGAGATCACCCAGGTGAGCCAGACCCTGTGGCAGAATCATGGGTATATCACCCACCTGATGCGGCCTCCCTACGGCGGGCGCAACACCAAGGTGAACTCCATCACCCGGTATCTGGGCTATGAGGTCATCATGTGGGGCCAGACGGGCAAGGACGCCACCGACGGCTGGACCGGCCCCATGATCCGGGACCTGGTCCTCAAGGAGGTGCAGCCCGGGGACATCATCCTGTTCCACAACGGGGCCGACACCATGCACGTCTACCTCAAGCCCATCATCGAGGGGCTGCAGCAGCGGGGCTGGACCTTCGGCACCGTCTCCGAGCTCATGGGCTGGGATTGGACCGACGTGCCGCCGCCTCTCGGCGTGGTGGAGTAAGGCAGTCGGGATCTGTTATCTATAGGACGAATCGGGAAGAAACGCTATGAACTATAAGATCGTCGCCGTCGCCATCCTGTGCGCGGTATACCTGTACGGGTTGGCATTGGACATCCTCCGCGCTCGCTCCGCCCGGAACCCCATCCCTAAGAACGTGGCGGACGTGTACGACAGGGACACCTATCTGAAGTGGAAGGCCTATCATGGGGAAAAGGTCCGCTTCGGCATGCTCTCCGCCGCGGCCGGCTTCGTCATCGACCTCGTATTGATCCTGACCAACGCCTACGCCGCCTTCGCCAGGCTGTTCCCCCGGAACGACTGGTGGCAGCTGTTCGCGGTGATGCTCCTCAGCGCTCTGGCGACCCTGCCCCTCATCCCCTTCGCCTGGTACGACACCATGCACATCGAGGAGAAGTACGGCTTCAATCGCACCCAGGCCAAGACCTTCGCCGGGGACAAGGTCAAGGAGTTCCTCCTGCAGTTCGGGCTCATGATAGGCCTCGCCTCCATGGTCATGGGCCTCCACAAGAGCTTCGGGGACTGGCTGATCCTGGCCTTCGCCGTGTTCGCCACGTTGTTCCTGCTGTTCATCACCTTCCTCTACCCCTTCTTCAGCCGGATCTTCAACAAGTTCACGCCCCTCGAGGACGGGGAATTGAAGGAGGGCATCACCGCCCTGCTGGAGAAGAACGGGTACAAGGTCCGGGCCATCCAGGTCATGGACGCCTCCCGCCGGTCCACCAAGTCCAACGCCTACTTCACGGGCTTCGGGAAGATGAAGACCATCGTCCTCTACGACACCCTGGTGGCGGCCATGACCACCGACGAGATTTTGGCCGTCTTCGCCCACGAGATGGGCCACGGCCTCCACAGGGATACCCTGAAGAACCACATCCTGACCTTCCTGCAGATGCTGGTGCTGGGCCTCTTGGCCTGGGCTACCCTCCGGCACCCGGAGATCTTCCGGCCCTTCGGCTTCGAGGGGGTGAACTACGGCTTCGCGGTGCTGCTCATGATGTCCGTGGAGTTCGCCCTGATCGCGCCCCTCTTCGGCCTGGTCATGAGCTGGTTCTCCCGCCGGGCGGAGTACCGGGCGGACCAGCAGGCGGTGAAGGAGGGCTACGGCCCCGCCCTCGTCAGCGCCCTCAAGAAGCTGGCGAAGGAGAACTTCTCCGACCTGTCCCCGTCCCCCGTCCTGGTGGCTTTGGAGTATTCCCACCCCACGCTGAGCCAGCGGATCGACGCCATCGAGGCGGCCGAAAAATAAACCATAGCAAGCATATGAAACAGGCGCGGAAGGTGACTTCCGCGCCTGATTTGTCGTGGGGGTAAGGGATCGGCCTTAGAGCCCGATCTCCTTGCGATAGCCGTCCATTTCCTCGGAGTTGCCGTAGACGAAGTGGTCGGGCAGGATCTCCACCCATTTGGGGCCTTCCTTATCGTAGTGATGGACGCTGGGATCGTACACCAGCAGTTTCTTGGACCGCTCGATATAGGGGTTGGGATTGGGCACGGCGGACAGCAGCGCCTTGGTGTAGGGGTGCAGCGGGTGGGCGAACAGCTCCTCCGCCTCGGCCAGCTCCACGATGCGCCCCTTGTGGATGACCGCGATCCGGTCCGAAATGAAGCGGACCACGCTCAGGTCGTGGGCGATGAACAGGTAGGTGAGGCCGCGGCTCTTCTTGAGGTCGTTCAGCAGGTTCAGCACCTGGGCCCGGATGGACACGTCCAACGCGGAGATGGGCTCGTCCGCCACGATGAACTCGGGCTCCATGATCAGGCTTCGGGCGATGCCGATGCGCTGGCGCTGGCCGCCGGAGAACTCGTGGGGGAAGCGGCTGGAGAACTCAGACAGCAATCCCACCTCCTGGAGGGCCTGCTGGACCTTGTCCTGCCGATCGTGCTCGTCCTTGTACAGATGGTAGTTGATGAGACCTTCGGACACGATGTAGTCCACCTTAGCCCGCTCGTTCAGGGAGGCCATGGGGTCCTGGAAGATCATCTGCATGGAGCGGATCACCTTGGTGTCCATCTCCCGGCTGATCTTGCCGCTGATCCGCTCGCCCTTGAAGAGCACCTCGCCGCTGGTGATGGGGTTGATGCGCACGATGGCACGGCCGATGGTGGTCTTGCCGCTGCCGCTCTCGCCCACCAGGGAGAAGGTCTCGCCCTTGTAGATCTTGAAGTTCACGTCGTCCACGGCCACGAACTTTTTGCGGCCCGTGCCGAAGGTGACCTGCATGTTCTTGACCTCGATCAGGGTCTCCCGATTGGGGTCCAGATGGGGGTGATAGGCGTTGGGGTCCGTGCCGTTGCTCTTGAGGCTGATCTCGGAGAGCCGGCTGATGGAATCAGGCTGCTCCACCTTGGGGGCCCGATGGTCCCGGAGCCAGGATTTCACGGTGTGGGTGCCCGTCACCTCGTACATGGGGGGCTCTTCCAGGAAGTCGATGTTCAAGGCGTGCTTGTTGCGGGGCGCGAAGGCGTCGCCCTGGATCTTGTTGAACAGGCTGGGGGGCGTACCGTCGATGGCGGGGAGCTTCTCGCCCTTCACGCCCAGCTGAGGCAGGGCGGACAGCAGGGCCCAGGTGTAGGGGTGCTGCGGGTCGAAGAACACCTCGTTGGCCATGCCGATCTCGATGATCTGGCCGCCGTACATCACCGCCACCCGGTCGGCCACGTTGGCGACGACGCCTAGGTCGTGGGTGATGTAGATGATGGTCATGTTCTGTTCCTTCTGGAGGCGGCGGATCAGGTCCAGGATCTGGGCCTGGATCGTCACGTCCAGAGCCGTGGTGGGCTCGTCGCAGATCAGGATCTGGGGCCGGCAGGCCACGGCGATGGCGATGACCACGCGCTGACGCATGCCGCCGGAGAACTCGTGGGGGTACTGCTTGTAGCGGCGCTCCGGATCGGGGATGCCCACCGCGTTCAGGATGCGGTAGACCTCCTCCCGGGCGGCCTTGCCCTTGAGGCCCTGATGCAGCTCCACGCTCTCCTGGATCTGGTAGCCGATGGTCTTCAGGGGGTTCAGACTGGTCATGGGGTCCTGAGTGACCATGGCGATCTTCTTGCCGCGGATGCGCAGCCAGTCCTTCTCGGTGAACTTGGTCAAGTCCTCGCCCTCATACATGATGGAGCCGTTGGTGATGCTGCCGTTCTTATCCAGCATGCCCACGAAGCACTTGGTGAACACGCTCTTGCCGGAGCCGGATTCGCCCACGATGGCCAGGGTCTCGCCCTCGTACAGGTCCAAAGAGGTGCGCCGGATGGCGACCAGCTTCTTGCCGCGGAGGGAGAAGGTCACTTCCACGTCCCGGGCGGAAAGGATGGGCTCCTGGGCCAGGATCTTCTTGGCGCGCTCGTCGAAATCGATGGTGTTGAGCTTGTTGGTCATTTCACTCATGTTCCGCGCCCTCCTTTACACGTGGTTCCGGGGGTCACAGGCGTCGGAGAACGCATTGCCCACCAGGTAGAATGTGATGGTGATGATGGAAACGATGGCCGCCGGGAACCACAGCGTGAACGTAGCCCGCGGGAACACGGCCCGGGCGGCGGACAGCAGGTTGCCCAGGGAGGGCACCATGATATCCATCAGGCCCAGGTAGGTGAGGGTGACCTCGTACGCGATGGTGGTGGGGATGGCCAAGGCAAGGCGCAGGATGATGACGCTGACGAGATAGGGGAAGATGTTCCGATAGAGGATGCGGCCCAGCCGGGTGCCGAGACACCGGGAGGCCAGGTTGTACTCTCTGTCGCGGTACATGAACACCAGGTTGCGCACGTTTCGGGCCGTGGCCAGCCATCCGAAGGCCACCATGGCGATGCCCATGGTCAGCATGGTCTTGCCCACCATCAGGGCGATAAGGGTCATGTAGATGATGGTCGGCACGTTGTCGATCAGGTTATAGAGCTCCGTGAAGAACCGATCCAGTTTCCGCACGTAGCCCCAAATGAGGCCGATGACCACGCCCAGGCTGATCTGGCCCAGGGACACCAGCACGGCCAGCAGGATGGAGGCGCGGGTGGCGTACCACACCTGGGCCCAGTAGTCCTGGCCGATGGCGTTGGTGCCGAACCAGTACTCGCTGTTGGGGGTGATGTACATGCGGTTGATGGGGTCGGGCGCCATGTGGATGTCGTATTTGCCGATGGCGCTGGCCACGAAGGTGAAGATGAACAGCAGGAGGAACATGATGGACATGATCACCGCCGGCTTCTTCTTCAAAAAGTTGGCCCACACGCTCCTCCAGTAGGAGTAGTTGGAGTAGCCGATCTTCTCGGCGGCCATGGCGTTGTACTCCGCGAACTCGAAGAGCTGGTCCTCCGGCATCTGGCTGCGGGACTTGGGGTATTCCCGGCCCCGGGGCCGCTCCCGATTGGGATCGGTATCCACTTTGTCCGGGTTGACGGTCATATTGACCACAGGCGCTTCCGCTTCCTGTACGGTTTTCTTTTCCTGCGTATCCATTAGCGCACATCCCCCTTTCCGGTCAGTTTGATCCTGGGATCGATCAGCGTCATGAGCAAATCGCCCAGGAACACGCCGAAGATGCCCATGGTGGCGTACAGCAGCACGATGCCCTGGACCAGGTTCAGGTCATACCGGCTGATGGCCGTGGTCAGCTCGACCAGGTTCAGGTCATACCGGCTGATGGCCGTGGTCAGCTCCGGGCCCATGCCGGGCACGGCGAAGAAGGTCTCCACCAGGAGCGAGCCGCCCACCGTCAGCAGGATGGAGTAGGGCAGGTACTGGGCCAGAGGCACGAAGGCGTTCTTCAGCACGTGGCGGAACATGACCTTCCGATCGCTGAGGCCCTTGAGCTTGGCCAGGCGGATGTAATCCTTGTTCAGCTCGTCCACCATGTACCGGCGGGTCCAGATCATGTAGTTGGCGGTGGAGGCCACGGACAGGCAGACCGCCGGCAGCACCATGGTGAGCCAGGGCTTGGGCGCCGTGGCGTCGTACCGCATGGGGAGCTTGAAGAACGTGGCGCCGGCGATCATGATGATGGTGTAGATGACCAGACGGGGCACGGCGTTGGCGATGACGGTGTAGGCGGTGCCGATGTGATCGAAGAGCTTATCCTTGTAGATGGCCTGGAGCACGCCCAGCACCACGCCCAGCACCAGGGAGATGGCCAGGGAGAGGAGACCGATCTTCATGGAAACGGTCATCTTTTTGGCGATCACTTCCGTGACGTACTGGTTCTTCTCGAGGCGGATGCTCTTGCCCAGGTTGAACTTCACCTTGGTATGATAGGTCTCCTTCAGCTGACCGAAGGGGTTTTCACCGGTCTTGAGCTTCTTCGACAGATAGGAGAACAGGTTCATGGGCTCGATGGATTTCACTTCCTTGCCCTTGTCGTTGAACACCCGCACCTGCAGCATGTCGCGGAAGAAATCGCCCAGCTGGGCCAGCACGGAGCGGTTCGTATAGCCTGTGCCCTTGACCGCCAGCTCGTTTTCCCGGCAGGCCGGACAGGCCTCCCCGTTCACGAGACCCGTGCCCTCGCAGGTGGGACAGATCTGCATCAGGCCCAATCGCTCCAGCTTGGCGTACTTTTGCGTCTCGGTGAATTTTATCAATTCATCCTCGGTAAAGAAATAGTCGCTTGGCATGAGTCGCAGCAGACCGAATACCACGCAAACGACCAGCAAAATCACCAGCGTTTAATGATGTATTTTACCATGCACTCCCCTCCATCTCTTCAAGATTTCATCCACGGGTCCCTTTTCGGAGTCCCGATGAAAGCCGCGACGGGCCGCCTTCGCGGCTTTCATCGGGATTCACATTCCTTCTAAAAGAAACTTCCGGGGCAGTCCTATGGGGCCGCCCCGGAAGTGTCGTTCAGGTCTGATCGGAATTGGTCAAAACCGTATCAGTCTTGCCCGGCCTTTACCGGAAGTAAGGTGCTTACTCAGCGTTGTAGGCGGCGGCGTTGGCGTTCATTTCCTCGGTGGTGTAGGGGGTCTCGCTGGTCTCCCAATCCACGTAGCGGTACGCCTGCATGCC
>CACXNN010000032.1 GCA_902768995.1 uncultured Eubacteriales bacterium
GCGGTGACCGACTCCAACCCCAGCTTGGTGGTGGCGATGAATCTCATTCCCGGCTCCCCTCCTCCAGTGTGGTAAAGATCATCTTCAGGGCGTTGTTCAGCCGCCGCGCGGTGATGTCGAAGGCCTCGCACAGGGCTTCCTCGGTGATCTGCTGCTCCAGGAAATGGACCGCCATGCATACGAAGGCGGCGGTGAAGGCGTCCTCCTGGGTAGGCGAGATGCGGCGGTACTTGCCCTTCTGGGCCAGGACGAAGTAGTAGAAGGCCCGCTGGGCGAACTCCGCCGTCTTCTCCGGGCAGTCGATCTCCTCGGCGCAGCGGGCAAGCCGCTGGAAGATCTTCATGTAGGGCTTGGGCAGGTCCGCGGGGAGCGTGGCGTGGATGACCTCCCCGAACTGCCAGAGGCCGTTGTAGAACATGGCGTGGGGCTCTGCCCCGTCGAAGGTGTGCAGGGCGCCGAAGGCGATCTGCTTGTCCTCGTCAGACTGGTCGGCCCGCAGCAGGAACGCGCGCAGCAGCCGCTCCGCCTCCCTGTCCCCCGCCACCACCAGGATGGTGATGATGCCGTGCTTGTCCGGGGCCAGGGGCGAAACGAGGGCCCAGCCCACCAGGTCCCGAAACTCCCCGTCCTCCGCCCAGCGTTTGGCCAGGTATTCGGGGCCCTTCGCGAAGGTCTCCCCCATCCGCCGCAGCCGTTCGGCGGCGATCCGATAGGGCACGTCGTACTGGATGGTCCAGCCCTTGCCGCCCCTTTTGGGGTCCGGCTCCGCCTGGACGGCGGCGAGATAC
This sequence comes from uncultured Eubacteriales bacterium, assembly GCA_902768995.1. Classification (GTDB taxonomy): domain Bacteria; phylum Bacillota; class Clostridia; order Christensenellales; family CAG-138; genus RUG472. The sequence continues at coordinate 789 of CACXNN010000032.1, forward strand.
CAACCGGCCACGGTGTCGTGGGGGTCCATCTCCACGATCCGCCGATACAGGTCCGCGGCCTCCCTGGCCTTGCCCAGCATATACTTCGTATACCCCAGCTCGTGGAGAGTCAGGGGATCGTAGGGAATGATCTTATAGAGGGTCTCCCCGCACTCCTCCGCCCGCACGTAGTCCTCCAGCTCCAGGAGCATCACGTTCAGGTTCCCCAGCTCCTCCGTGGTGCCGTCCACCGGGATGGGGATGGAGTTCAATATCTCCCGGGCCTCCCGCTTCTTGCCCTCGCCCCGCTTCAGCAGGGCCAGCAGGCACTTGGCCCGGACGTAGTGGCTGTCCTCCTTGAGGATGTTGAATAGCCGCTGCTCGCAAGCCTCGTACTCCTCCAAACAGTACTCCGACAGGGCGATCTCCATCTGAAGCCACAGGGACCGGGGGTACCGTTCCTCCAGGTCCAAGAGGTGCCGCAGGGCCTCCCGATCCCGGCCGGACACGTGGAGGGTCTTGGCGTAGTGGATGTGGGCGATCAAATCCAGGTCCTCCCCCTCGTCCAGGCCCAGCTGCCAGTTCATCTCCGGGGTATCGTCCATCATGTCCAGATAGTCTGCGGCGTCGGCAGCGTAGGCCCCCTCCGGGTCCGCCTTGAGGTAGTACTCGAGGCACATGCGGGCGGGGCCGAACTCCTCCATGGCGATGAAGTTGCTGGCCATGCCAAAGAGCCCGTCGGGAGGCAGGGCCTCCAGCCGCCCCAAGCCCATGAGCACGGCGATGCTCTCCTCGAACCGCTGCATCCGGTTCATGATCTCCGCCAGGGCGATGGTGATCTCCGGGTTGTCCGGGTCCTTCTCGTGGGCCAGGCGCAGATGGGACAGGGCGCGGATCAGGTTCCCCGCCTCCGCCTGACGGCGGCCGGTGCGCAGATAGAACCCCGCCCCCTGGTCGAAGGACAGTATGTTGTCCCGCTCCTGCTTCACGCCTGGGCTCCTTCCCGGAGGATGGCCAACAGCTCCGCTTTGGTGAAGGTATATTTGCTGTTGCAGAAATGACAGCTGAGCTCCGCCTGGCCGTCCTCCTCGATGATCTCGGAAAGCTCCTCCCGGCCAAGGCTCATGAGGGCCCGCTCCATGCGCTCCCGGCTGCAATCGCACCGGTAGGCGGGATGAAGCTCCTCCGTGAAGGACACGTCCCCCTCCGGGAACAGGGAGAGGACGATATCCCGCAGGTTTTCGCCTTCGGAGAGACGCTCTGTGAGATGGGGGATGGCCTCGGCCTTAGTCATGACGTAGTCCACGTGCTCAGCGGGACAGTCGGGCAAAGGCTGGATGAGCAGGCCGCCGGCGCCCAGGACCTGGCCGGAGAGGGGCTCCAGCCGGACGCCCAGGTACACCAAACTGGGCTGCTGCTCGGAGGCGGTGAAATACTCTGCAAAATCCTCCGCCACCTCGCCGGAAACGAGGTGGCACATGCCCACGTAGGGCTCCTTGAGGGACAGGTCCCGGACCACGGTGAGCTTGCCGTTTCGGCCCACGTAGCCCCCCACGTCCAGCTTGCCGTTGGGCTTGGGGGGCAGCTCGCAGGCCGGGTCCCCGGCGCAGCCCTTCACGAAGGGGCCCTTGCGGCCCACGCAAATGAGATTGCCCCCGGGGCCGCCTCCGGAAAGGATGGCAGAGACGGAGTCGGTGTCGTTCTTCAGCTGCCCGGCCATCATGGCCACCATAAGGAGCTCCCGGCCCAACGCGGCGGTGGCCGTGCGGCTGAGAGCATGGATGCACTGGGCCTCCGTCACCAGTTCTCGACCGGTGATGGCGGCGAAGCGGATGGTATCGTGTTTCAAAAGTCCCTGCAGGATCGTATCGTTCATGTTCATTCCTTTCGCGCGGTGAATTGAAGCCGTTCCGCCTTATCCGTCGGCGGGTTCCTGGTGAAGGCTTCGTACACCCGTATGTCATGGAAGCCGCTGCTTACGAGGGCGGCTCTCAGCTCTTCCTCGGTATAGGCCCGCTGGCTGTGGTGCTCCTCGAAGCGGGCGTAGCCCTGCCCCTGCTTCAAAAAGCCGGTGAGGAGCATGTCCACCCGGCCGAGGCGGGGATGGTAGGTGTTCTCCCAGATGTAGGCCCAGTCCGGGCCGGTGGCGGCGAAGGTGTTGTCGCCCAGAACGGCGGACAGCTTGTAGGCCGAGGACACGTCGAAGAGGAGCAGGCCGCCGGGCTTCAGGGCCTTCCAGGCGGATTGAAAGAAATCCTCGACCCCGTCCATAAGATAGTTCACCCCGTCGCAGGCCGCGACCACCGCGTCCACGGGCTTGTGGAGGGCGATGCGCCGCATATCCTGGCAGACGAAGGGCAAAAACCGCAGCCCTGCGTCGAGAGCCTTTTGCCGGGCCACCATGAGCATGTCCTCGGACAGGTCCGCCCCGGTGATCTGATAGCCCTTGCGGGCCAGGCGCACCGTCAAACTCCCGGTGCCGCAGGCGCATTCGAGGACGCTTTTCGCCCCCGCCTCCCTCAAAAAGCCGTCGATATAGTTGGCCCAGCCGTCGTAGTCCACATCCGCCATCATGCGGTCGTAGCCCGCGGCAAAGGCGCTGTACGCTTCGTTCATATCAACCCATTCTCCAGGTCCTGGGCGTATTCCACCAGCCGGGTGAGCCGGTGGTTCATGCCCGATTTCTTGATATCCGCCATGTCGGCCAGCTCCTGCAAGCTGGCGTCCGGATAGTTGAGCCGAAGCTCCGCCGCCTCCTTCAGGGCCTTGGGCAGCCGCTGGAAGTGGCCATGGCTCAGGATGGTGTTCACCGCCTGCTGCTGCTTGACGGAGGCAGCCACCAGCTTATCTAGATTCGCGTACTCGCAGTTGGTGGTCCGGTTCACGTAGTTCCTGGTCTCCTTCTCCGCCCGAACGTTCTCTAGATCCAGCGCTGCGATGTTGGAGCCGATGAGGGCCAGAAAGCCGGTGACGCTGTCCCCCTCCTTCAGGTACACCACGTACCGGTTCCGGCGCAGGGCGTATCGGGCGTTGAGCCCATACCCGTTCAGCAGGTCGCACAGGCCCGCGGCGAAGCTCTCCGCCCGGCAGAGGATCTCCACGCTGTACTCCCCCTGGGGATCGGAGCAGCTGCCCGCCCCCAGGAAGCACCCCCGCACGAAAGCGCGCCGGGCCTCGTCCTCCCGAACCAGGTCCTCCGGCAGCCGGGACAGCAGGTGGATGCCCTCCTCGTCCGAGACCATGACGCCCGTGGCGGACAGCATCTCCCCCGCCTTCGGGCCGCTCATGTTCACCACGTAGAGGGGGGCCTTCCGATGCTCCCGCACTCGCTCCTCCATCTCCACGTCCAGCTCATAGAGGGACGTGCCCAGAGCGGCGATATGCCGGCCCACCTCCCTATTCTCCGTGCGGTAGCTGACTGCCTTGCGGCGGCCCAGCTTTAAATTCCCGCAAGCAAAGGTGAGGCCGGCCAGTTCGGCCAGCTTCACGCCTGGATCCCGCACCCGGATGCGGACCACCTCGTCCTTGATGTTGGAAGCAAAACTCATTTAGTGCATCATCCTGCTTTCGATATCTGCCGCCTCGATGGTTAAGTCCCTATGGTACACCCGGGCGGGGATACCCTTCTCCCGAAGGCGATGGGCCACCGCTTCCGCGGCGTACACGGACCGATGGCGGCCGCCGGTGCAGCCGAAGCACAGCCGCAGCAGGTTCTTCCCCTGCTGCTCGTAGCAGGGCAGGGTCTTCTCCACCAGGTCCACGGTCCAGTTCAGCACGTCCTCCATGAGGGGCTTGTCCTTCAAAAAGTCGATGACCGGCTGATCGAGGCCGGAAAGCCTGCGGAGCTCCGGCACATAGTAGGGGTTCTCCGCAAAGCGCATGTCCAGCACCATGTCCGCGTCCACGGGCACGCCCCGCTTGTAGCCGAAGCTGCAGATGACCAGGCTCACGTGGGGGGTGCTGATCTCCGGCAGTATCTTCTTCATCATCTTGGGAAAGTTGCGGGCCGCCACGTCGGAGGTGTCCACCACGTAGTCCGCATGGGCCAGCATGTTCCCCAAATACGCCCGCTCCAGGCGCACCCCGGAGGCGGCGTCGCCGCCCTCGCCCAGGGGGTGCCGGCGGCGGGTCTCGTTGTACCGCTCCAAAAGCACCTCGTCCCGGGCGTCCAGGAACAGTATCTCATATCGGCAGGACAGGGCCCGCAGCACGTCCAGGGCGTCATCCGGCTTGGCGGACAGGAGGCTTTCCCGGCTGTCCACCGCCACCGCTGCCCGTTCGATGGGCACGTCCGCCTTGTTGCACATCTCCACGAAGGCCGGCAGCATGGGGGACGGCAGGTTGTCCACGCAGTAGTAGCCCATCTCCTCCAGGGCGTTCAGGGCGGTGCTCTTGCCCGCGCCGCTCATGCCTGTGACGATCAAAAGATACATAGCAGATCCTCCAGTCGTTTCACCTCGGGTTCCAACGTGACGCCTGTTTCACGATATACCACGTCCTGCACGTGCCGGATCAGGGAGAGGACGTCCCCCGCCGTGGCCCCGCCCCGGTTCACGATGAACCCGGCGTGGAGCTCGGAGACCTGGGCCCCGCCCACGGTGCAGCCCTTGAGATGGCAGCCCTCAATGAGGGCTCCCGCGAAGTGGCCCTCCGGCCGCTTGAAGGTGCTGCCCGCCGAAGGCAGGGACAGGGGCTGCTTCTCCCGGCGACGCCGCATGCAGTCGACCATGGTGTCGCCCGCCGTGCCGTCGTCCGGGGCGAGCTGCAGCTCCACTGCGGTCACGATGGTCTTCGGCCAGGTATAGGGGCTTCTGCGATAGCCCATCTCATCAAGGCGGGCGTCCTCCCAAGCGAAGCCGCCCTCCCGGTAGCAGCGGACCCGTTTTAGCACGTTTTTGATCTCGCCGCCATAGGCCCCGGCGTTCATGGCCACGGCCCCGCCCACGGTGCCCGGGATGCCGCACAGGCGCTCCAGGCCCATGAGCCCCCGCTGCACGCTCTCCTTGGCGAGGGCGGTCAGGGAGCAGCCCGCGCCCACCGTGACCTTCTCCCCCTCAAACAGGGGGGCCGTACCGTCGCCGGAGAGCTGCAGGATCAGGCCGGAGAAGCCCTCGTCGGAGGGCAGCACGTTGGTGCCGTTGCCCAGCAGGATGACGGGGATCTGCGCCGCCCGGCACAGGTCCAGAGCGCGACCCAGCGACCCCTCCTCCTTGGGCTGCAGCACAAAGGCGGCGGGGCCGCCCACCCGGAAGCTGACCAGCTCCGAGAGGGGCACGTTCTCTTTTGCGCCCAGGTCGATCAGCGCCCGGGCTATATTATCCTTAGGATATACCATGGTATCAGTATAGCAAGTTCAAGACTCAATTACAATGGCAAGCCGCTGAAAAAAGTTGTTTTTTGCCCCCTCGTCCCCGGCGAGGGCCGCCGCGGCCTCCTCCCGAAGCTTCGTCCGGTGGGTGTGGTAGGCGAAGGGGTCCGGGACGATCACCTTCTTATAGGCCCGGTCCATATCGAGGAGCAGACTGTTGCCGTAGGGGCAGGGGGCGTCCGTGCGGACGGAGAAGGCCCCCAGGGACGGGAGAAGCCGCTGGGTGGGCTCCGACAGCAAGAAGGCGTAGAAGGCCAGACAGGCCCTGGCCTTTTCCTCGTCCGTGTTCCGGTCGACGCCCAGATAGCAGACCTGATCCGTGAAGGCCCCGGCCACGGCGGCGTCCGCCCCCATCTCCCCCTCCCGCTGGATATCCCCCCAGGCCCTCAGGTCCAGGACCGTGCCCGTCGCCCCGTTAGCGAGGGTCGCCACGGGGTCCGTCTCCCCCACGGTGGTCTTCACGTACCCGGAGAAGCACCAGGGGGCGGCGTAGGGCGTGAGGGTGAGGCCCGGCCGCAGGTCCGTCTCCGGTGCAAAGTCCACCTCCTGCAGCAGCTCCTCGTAGAGGACCCCGGAGAAGAAGGAGTACATGTCCGCCCGGCGGCCGTAGGCCATGCGCTCCCAGAAGTCCGCTTCCCCCATGCCCTCCACCGTGATCCGCACGCCGAAGTGGCGCTTGTTGAAGGCCTCCGCCCGCTCCGTCAAAAAGGCGGTCACGCTGCCCTGATAGGTCTTGCAGGTGACGATATGGTAGAGGGTGAGGGTCCCCACGTAGTCCGGCGGCTGGAGCTGGCGGCTCTTCACGTAGAAGCTCTCCCCCGTCCCCGCCCCCACCCGGGGCCCGGCGTACAGGAGGAACAGCAGGATCAGCAGGGCGGCCGCGGCCCGAAAATACAGTCTTTTTCTCATGATTCAGGGTATGCCCGAAAGGTAGACCCGATGCCCGAAAGCTCGTCCTTTTTCGAGGCAGGACGCGGCGGCGCCCCCGCCGTATTTACTCTGGACAGCCTACGAAAAGGAGATCGCCTATGGAAATAAACGCAAGCAAGCGCGGCCCCCGGCTCCATGTGAAGCTGAGCGGGGAGCTGGACCACCACAGCGCGGAGCAGACCAGGAACATGCTGGACACCCTTTTGAAGGACATCACCGTCCGGGACCTGACGCTGGACCTCTCGGGCATCAGCTTCATGGACAGCGCTGGTCTCGGGGTGATCCTGGGCCGTTACCGCATCTTGAGCATGCGGGGCGGGCATCTCACCGTGACGGGCATGTCGGGGGCCATCGACAAGATCTTTCGCATGTCGGGCGTCTACGCCATCGTGGACAGAGTGTAAGGAGGCGCGTATGGATAACTGGATGGAGCTGACCTTTCCCTCCCTCTCCGTGAACGAGGGCTTTGCCCGGGCGGCCACGGCTGCCTTCGCATCGCTGCTGAACCCCACCATCGACGAGCTGTCGGACCTTAGGACCGCGGTGTCCGAGGCGGTGACCAATGCCATCATCCACGCCTACGGGAACGATCGGGACGCCATGATCACCCTTCGGTGCGAGGCGGAGGGCAAGCGGCTGAAGGTCGTGGTGAAGGACACGGGCTGCGGCATCGAGGATATCGAGCTCGCTCGTCGGCCCTTCTATACCAGCAAGCCGGAGCTGGAACGGTCCGGCATGGGCTTCGCGGTGATGGAGGCGTTCATGGACCGGGTGGAGATCGAATCGGCCCCCGGCGAAGGGACCGCCGTGACCATGGAGAAGGAGATCGGCACCGCCCGTGGGGAGTGAGGATTTCCTTGAAGGCATCCGGCGGGTACAGGCGGGCGATCGAGGAGCGGAGGAAGCGCTGCTTCGGGAGAACATGCCCCTGGTGGCCGCCATCGCCCGCCGGTATCAGAACTGCGGTCTTGCCCAGGAGGACATGATCCAGCTGGGCAGCATCGGCCTGCTGCAGGCCCTGCGGCGGTTCGACCCCACCCGGGGCCTGTGCTTCTCCACCTACGCCGTGCCCCTCATCGCCGGGGAGATACGGCGGTTTTTGCGGGACGACGGCATGGTGAAGTTCTCCCGGGAGACCAAGTCCCTGGCCCTGCAGATCGAGCGGGTCCGCCGGGAGCAGGGGGACTTGACCGTGGAGGAGCTGTCGAAGGTGCTGCACGTGCCCCTGGAGGACATCACGGCGGCCCTGGCCTCCCGGACGGCGGCCCTCTCCCTGGACGCGCCCACCGACGAGGACGGGGCCGATTTGCAGACCTTTTTAGGGAGCGCCGACGCCGACACGGAGCAGGACGCCCTGAGGCGGGTGGAGCTGAGGGAGCTGTTCGCCATCCTCTCGGAACGGGAGCGACAGGTGCTGTTTATGCGCTACTTCCAGGATAGGACCCAAAACGAGGTGGGAAAGCGGCTGGGGCTCTCCCAGGTGCAGATATCACGAATAGAAAAGAAGGCCCTGCTGCGCATGCGGCAGCAGGGCGAAAAGGCTTGATCTATCGTTCCATGAGCATCCGTATCCCGTAGGCGGAGACGGACTGTTTATAAACTTCCTCCCCGGTCAGGCGAAAGCCGCACTTCTCATAGAAGCGGACGGCCCGGCCGTTGCCCTTCACCGCCCACAGGCAGATCTTGGGATAGGCTGCCAGGGCTTCCAGGGCTGCGTCCATGAGCTGCCGTCCCACGCCGGTGCCGTGGTATTCCGGCAGCACGTAGAGGGCATACACCTCCCCCATGTCGGGCTCCTCCGGGCCATGGTTCCCATACCCTACGAAGCCGACGACCCGGTCCCCCTCCTTGGCCACCAGGATATTGTCCCGCCAGAGGAAGGCCCGTTCCTCGCTCTTTTCCAGCGTGAACTTATCCAAATATGCTTGGCTCACCAGGCCCGGGTAGGTCTCCTGCCAGCACTTCCAATGGACGAAAGCCTTGCCTTTGACCTCCTGGTCCGTCTCCATGGGTTTGATCACGATGGACATAGGGACCTCAGTAGTTGATGGTACCCTCGGTGCCGTCGATGAGGCGCTTGATGTTGGCCCGATGGCGGATGATGATGACCGCGGTGCAGAGGGCGGCGAAGAGCCACAGCCAGGGCCGCTGAGCGTAGTTCACGGCGCAGAGGATGGTGAAGAGCAGGGAGCTGGTCATGGACACCAGGGATATCTTGTGGCAGAGGAAGAAGACGATGAGGGCAAAGCCGAAGGTGATGGCCCCGCCCAGGGGAAAGCTGAAGAACATGAAGGCGAAGAAGCAGGCCACGCCCTTGCCGCCCTTGAACCGGTACAGCACGGGCCAGCAGTGACCCAGCACCACGCCCAGGCCCCCGATATAGCCGCCCAGGGCAAAGTCCAGGGCGCTGTTTTGGACGGCGATGCCCCACCATTTGCCCAGCAGCGCGCCCAAAGCCACGCCCAGGAAGCACTTGAAGGCGTCCCCCAGGAAGGTGATCACGCCCCACTTGGTGCCGAAGACCCTGGTCATGTTGGTGGCGCCGGGGTTGCCGCTGCCGTGCTTTCTCACGTCGTCGTGGAGGAAGCGCTTGGAGAACAGCACCGCCGACTGGAAGTTGCCGATGAAGTAGCTGAGGATCAGGATGATGGCTACGGTCTGGATTTGGACTACGTTCAACATGTTTATTCCTCCTTCCCTCGATTGCGGAAGATGATCTTGATGGGCGTCCCGGCGAAGCCGAAGGTCTTCCTGAAGTAGTTCTCCATGTACCGCTTGTAGGAGAAGTGGACCAGGGCTTCGTCGTTGACGAAGATGACGAAGGTGGGCGGCTGGACGCTGACCTCCGTGGCGTAATAGATCTTGAGGCGCTTGCCGGACATGGCCGGAGGCTCCGTCATGGAGATGGCCTCGTTGACGATATCGTTCAGGGTGCCGGTGGTGATCCGGCGGATGGACTGGGCGTAGCTCTCCTTGGCGGCGGCGAGAAGCTTGTTCACCCGCTGGCCGGTCTTGGCGGAGATGAACAGGAAGGGCACGTAGTCCATGAAGGCCAAATCCACCTGCATGTCCTTCTTGAACTTGTTCATGGTGTTGGTGTCCTTCTCGATCAGGTCCCACTTGTTGACCACCAGCACCGAGGGCTTCCCCTCCTCGTGTACGTAGCCCGCGATCTTCACGTCCTGCTCCGAGAGGCCCTGCTCCGCGTCCACCACGATGAGCACCACGTCCGCCCGCCGCACGGCGGCCAGGGACCGGATGACGCTGTAGCGCTCGATGGTCTCGTCCTCCACGGCCCGCTTGCGGCGGATGCCAGCGGTGTCCACCAACACATAGGGCTCCCCGTCCAGGGTGAAGAGGGTGTCCACGGCGTCCCGGGTGGTGCCGGG
>CACXNN010000033.1 GCA_902768995.1 uncultured Eubacteriales bacterium
CATCGAACAGTACGGACCCTACAAAGCCAAGATCTCCCTGGACTATCTGCGCGCCTGCGACAAGCCCAACGGCAAGCTGATCCTGGTCACCGCCATCACGCCCACACCCGCGGGCGAAGGGAAGACCACCACCACGGTGGGCCTGGCGGACGGCCTCAAGCGGATCGGCAAAAACGTGGTGGTCGCCCTGCGGGAGCCCTCCCTGGGGCCGGTATTCGGCATCAAGGGCGGCGCGGCCGGCGGCGGCTACGCCCAAGTGGTGCCCATGGAGGACATCAACCTGCACTTCACCGGAGACTTCCATGCCATCGGCGCTGCCAACAACCTGCTAGCCGCCATGCTGGACAACCACATCCAGCAGGGGAACGCCTTGGGCATCGATCCCCGCAGCATCACCTGGAAGCGTGCGGTGGACATGAATGATCGGCAGCTTCGCTTCATTGTGGACGGTCTCGGCGGCAAGGCCAACGGCACGCCCCGGGAGGATGGCTTCGACATCACCGTGGCCAGCGAGGTCATGGCGGTGCTGTGCCTCGCTGACGGGATCACGGATTTGAAGGCGCGGCTGTCCCGAATCGTGGTGGGGTACACCTACGACAATCGGCCCGTGACCGCGGGGGATCTGAAGGCGGCGGGCGCCATGGCGGCGCTGCTGAAGGACGCCCTGAAGCCCAACCTGGTCCAGACCCTGGAACACACCCCGGCGTTGGTCCACGGCGGGCCCTTCGCCAACATCGCCCACGGCTGCAACAGTGTAACCGCCACCAAATTGGCACTGAAGCTGGGCGATTACTGCGTCACAGAGGCCGGCTTCGGCGCGGACCTGGGCGCGGAGAAATTCTTCGATATCAAGTGCCGCATGGCCGGGCTCAAGCCCGACGCGGTGGTGGTGGTAGCCACCATCCGAGCCCTCAAGCATCACGGCGGCGCTGGCAAGGATCAGCTGACCAGCGAAAACCTGGCTGCCCTAGAGAAGGGGTTGCCTAACCTGCTGCAGCACGTTTCCAACGTGAAGGACACCTTCGGCCTGCCTGCCGTGGTGGCCATCAACCGGTTCCCCCAGGACACCGAGGCGGAGATCGCCCTGCTGGAGGAGAAATGCCACGAGCTGGGCGTGAACGTGGTCCTTTCGGAAGTCTGGGCCAAGGGCGGCGAAGGCGGGGAAGACCTGGCCCGGGAAGTGGTCCGTCTCTGCGAACAGCCCAACGATTTCCGCTTTGCCTACGAAGCGGACGAGACCATTCTGGAGAAGCTCACCCACATCGTGCAGCGTGTGTATCACGGCAGCGGTGTGGAGCTGACCCCGGGGGCTCAGAAGCAGATGAAGCGGCTGGAGGAGCTGGGCTTCGGGTCCATGCCGGTCTGTATGGCCAAGACCCAGTACAGCTTTTCCGACGATCCCAAGAAGCTGGGGGCGCCCAAGGATTTCACCGTGCAGGTGCGCAATCTGAAGGTGTCCGCCGGGGCCGGGTTCATCGTGGCACTGACCGGCGAGATCATGACCATGCCGGGGCTGCCCCGAGTCCCCGCCGCAGAACGGATCGACGTGGACGAGAACGGGAAGATTTCCGGACTGTTTTAAGGAGGTCGCTATGCATCATATCCTCTCCTGTTACGGCATCATCGGGGCCATGGATACGGAGATCCAGATGATCCGAGAAAAGATGGACTACTGCCGCACCAATTCCCTGTATGGGCTCAAATTCTACCAGGGAAGGATCGGAAGCTTCGACGTGGTGCTGGCAAAGTGCGGCATCGGCAAGGTGAACGCCGCCCGCTGCGCCCAGATCCTCATCGACCGTTCCAACCCGGATTATCTCATCAACACCGGCGTGTCTGGCGGCATCGGCCCGGGTTTGAAGATAGGGGACATGGTGCTCAGCACGGACCTGGTCCAGCATGATTTCAACATGAACGCTCTGGGCTGTGTGGATGGGTGCCAAAGCCTTGAGGTCAAAGACAAGCCCACCCTGTTCCATGCGGACGAAGCCCTTTTGTCCCGATTTGAGAAGGTAGCCAAGGAGACGGCGGGGGAGGGGGCCATCCATCGGGGCCCCATCGCCACTGGCGATACCTTCGTGGCGGATCATGACAGCAAAAGGAGGATCCACGATACCTTCGGCGCTCTCGCCTGCGAGATGGAAGGCGCGGCCATCGCCCAGGTGGCCCAGGCTGCCCATGTGCCCTTCCTGGTGGTGCGGGCCATCTCTGACTTGGCGGATGGCTCCGCTTCGGAATCCTACGCCAACTTTGAACGGCATGCGGCGGAGCTCTCGGCTCAGATGCTGTTGAAGTTTTTAGAGAACGAGTAAGAAGGGTAGGATAGTCGAACACACTCGCCTGCGGGTTCGCTCAGGATGTGGCTCTTGGAGCATAGGAGAGTCTCACCCTCGGCTGCGGCCTCGCTCAGGTCACAGCTCTGAGGCCCCACTGGGGCCTCATTCACTACTGTGACCAGTTCGACTCTCCAGCTCTCCAAAGCACAAAAATACACCGCCGATTGGCGGTGTATTTTTGTGGTGGAGCATAGGAGAGTCGAACTCCTGGCCTCCACAATGCCATTGTGGCGCGCTACCAACTGCGCTAATGCCCCTCGCAACGGTCCATATTATAACCGGTGTTCCTGGATTTGTAAAGGGGTAATTTCAACTTTTTTCGGGAATTCATTGTAATAGATTTTTGAACAAATCACGTTCTCCTTTGCAGAAGCGATAGCTTGTGCTATAATCGAAAAGGAGAAAACCATGGAAAAAGCGAAGAATAAAAACAAAATCAAAAACGATCTCACCCAACGAAGCCTGTCTCGATCCCGCAAAGCAGCCTTGGGCGGTTCCCTGACCCGGGATGAACGCAAGCGCCCGTTCCTTCTGGAAGTCCTCTTCAACGCCATGAAGCTGCTGCTGTTCGCCCTGGTGATCATGGGGTTCGCCGGCCTTGGCCTCGTATACGGGGTGGGGAAGGCCTACGTGGATTCCACCCCTGTGATGGAGGTCTCCCAGCTGACCAGGAGCGATCGCACAAGCTATCTCTATGATATGAATGGGGACGAGATCACCAATCTGACCTCCATGGAGTATCGTGACTGGGCGGACCTGAACGAGATACCGGATATCCTCAAAAACGCCTTCGTGTCCATCGAAGACGTGCGCTTCTATAAGCATCAAGGCGTGGACTTCAAGCGCGTCTTTTCCGCTGTATTAGAAATTCTGGGCAACAGCAACTCCTCCGGCGGCAGCACCATCACCCAGCAGCTGATCAAGAACAAGATCCTGGGGTCTCAGCGCACCTACAAGCGCAAGATGCAGGAAGCGTATCTGGCCATCCAGCTGGAGAAGGTTGTGGACAAGGACCAGATCCTGGAAGCATATCTCAACGACATATATCTGGGCGGCTCCAACTACGGGGTTAAGGCGGCAGCCAAGGACTATTTCGGAAAGGAACTCTCCGAATTGTCCATCCGGGAGTGCGCCCTCCTTGCTGGCCTCACCCAAAGCCCATACTACTATAATCCCCGGCAGAACATGTACTATCGGGACGGCACCCCTTACTATCGCACCACCAACCGGACCAATACGGTCCTGGACAGGATGTATCAAAACGGATACATTACCCGGGATCAATATCTCTCCGCCCTGGAGGAGCAGGACACCATCCTGCCTGTCAGTAAGAACGCCAAGATGTACGATATGGCGTATTTCGTGGAGTACGCCATCTCCGACGTGATCACCCACTGGATGGCCCAGGACGGGGTGCCGGACACCGCCGCCAACCGCACCTATTATGAAAACATGCTGCGGACCGGCGGGTATAAGATCTATACCACCGTGGACCCAAAGGTCCAGAACACGGTCCAGGAGACCCTGTCCACCTGGAACGGCTATCCTGAGCTGGCGGACGGCAACGCCGCTGTGTTGACAGAAGAGATCTCCGAGACCGTCACCATCCAAACCGTGGAGCCACAGGCTGCCGCGGTGGTCATCGATCAGTCCACCGGGTACTTACGGGCCATCATCGGCGGCCGTGACGAGCCATTGATCCGCAGGGGCTTGAACCGGGCTTCCCAAAGCTTTACGGAGGTGGGCTCCTGTATCAAGCCCCTGGCGGTCTACGGGCCTGCCCTCGATAAAGGCATGTCCCCGGCATCCGTAGTCATCAATGCGGAGGGGACTATCGCCGGCTGGGGCACAGAGAAAGGCTATCCCGGCGGCGGGCTTTCCTCCAGCCGCACCTATGGGTTCACCACGGTGCGGACTGGCCTTGCCCAATCCCTGAATGTGGTCGCCGCTCGGGTCCTGATGGAGCACGTGGGGGTCGATACGGCGGCTGCATACATGGAACGCCTAGGCATTCCACCCTCTCAGATCAATTTGGACGGTCCCGGCCTCGCCTTGGGCACCTCCGGCATCACCCCCATCCAGATGTGCGCCGCCTATGCGGCCATCGCCAACAACGGCTATTACTGGCAGCCTATCTCCTTCACTCGCATGGAGAACGAGGAGGGAGAGGTCGTTCTGGACGCTGACCTCATCCGCAGCGGCGCTGCCAAGGTATACGAGCAGACCAGCACGGCCTATCAGCTGGTGGACATCCTGACGGACGCCGTGAAAACCGGCACCGGAAAGCAGGCCAAGCTGGACGGTTTCACCGTGGCGGGGAAGACGGGCACCAACTCCAAGTATTCCAGCGTGTATTTTGCCGGCATGACCTGCGATTACACGGCCGTCGTATGGATCGGCCACGACCTGCCCAGCAACAAGCTGAAGACCGGCTCCACCGGCGGCGACTATGCGGCGGCCCTTTGGAAGGCCTTCATGGAGAAGCTTATGGAGGGGCGGACCGATCGGCCCATCATCGACGAGAACACCACCATGCTGGGCATGGTGCAGCGGACCGTTTGCCCCGTTTCCGGCAAGCTCGCTTCCGCCGGCTGCATCCAGTACCAGGGGAACGGGAAGAAGTTCAACCTGGTCACCGATTGGTTCGATTACGATTCCGTTCCCACGGACTACTGCGACATGCACGTGACCGTCAGCATCTGCCGCGACAGCAACTGTCGCGCCGGCGCATCCTGCGATCCCCAGTCGGTGGAGGATGTGACCTACGTGCTGATCCGTCCCGATTCCATGTTCTTCGACCTGTCGGACGAGGTCCTGCAGAAGATATTCGGAGACACCTACGTACGCACGGACAAGACGCCGGAAGCCTTCATCAACAGCCTGCCTGTGTGCAATCTCGCGGAGAGCCTTTCCGCTGCCAAGAGCGAGCGGGACGCGTTGATCAACGAGGCCACCACCTACCTCTCCACAGCGCCGGAGCTCTCGGAGGAGGAGAGGGAAGAGCTGGCTGATCTCATCGGCAAGGCAGCTGCCGCCAACGATATCTCCGATATCGAGGACGCTACGGAAGCTCTACGACAGGCTTACGAACGCATACATGGCAATTGATGCCTGCAAATTGTGTCAAGGATGCAAACGGTTTGGCAAAAAAGCAAATCGTTCTTCCCATTTTTGGCAGATTTGATATAATACCAGATGATAAACGCAAGGAGGATCATAATGGATACCAAGATTCTGATCGCCGACGATGATCCCATCGTACATGAGTCTCTGAAAATATATCTGGAAGCCGAAGGATTCAAGACCGTGGATTTCTATGACGGCATCTCCGCCGTCGCCGGGGCGGACAGCACCGTTTCCCTGTGCGTGCTGGACATCATGATGCCCGGCAAATCCGGCATCGACGTCTGTCGGGAGATCCGCAAGACCAGCCAGGTCCCCATCGTCATGCTCACCGCCAAGGGCGAGGAGGTGGACAAGATCGTGGGCCTGGAGCTGGGCGCGGACGACTATATCGTCAAGCCCTTCAGCCCCCGGGAGGTGGTGGCCCGCATCAAGGCCATCCTGCGCCGGACCGAGAACCATGCGGCGGGGGAGGACTCCGGTAAAAATGTGATCCAGCACAACGGCCTTATGATCGATCTCAACAGCTACACGGTGCTCCTCCGGGGCGAACCGGTCATCTGCACGCCCAAGGAGATCGAGATACTGTTCCTGCTGGCCTCCAATCCCGGCCACGTGTTCACCAGGGACACCCTACTCTCCAAGGTGTGGGGGTATGACTTTGCGGGGGAGACCCGGACGGTGGATACCCATATCAAGCGTCTTCGGGCCAAGTTGGATTCCACCGGCCTTGGCTGGAGCATCAAGACGATCTACGGTGTCGGATATAAATTCGAGTTGGAATAAGCCATCATGAAAGGCGTTTTGTTCCGCAGAACACTGGCATTGTTCGTTCTGGTACTGCTCCTGGCGGATATCGCGATCCTGGGAGCATATTCCTATTTCGGCCGAAAAACCTATATCGATCTGGAGATGGACTCCTTGACCTCCGTCATGGACTCTGCAAAGGGCATCTATGAGGTCAGGGACGACATGTTCTCCAGCCGCAGCTCCTTTTCCCGGTCCCTGGGCTTTTTGAGCAGCACGGCAGACGTGAAGTATTATTATTTCTACTACGCTTCCGGCGGCATCGAAGCCGTCACCAACATCGCCGAATACAACAACGCCTACATACAAAACGTCCAATTCGACATCCTGGAGGGGCAGGAGGTCAAGAAGAAGGACCTGCAGCTCACCAACCATATCAACGCCATCGCCTTGGGCGAGCCACTATACGGGAGCGACGGCAAGATCGAGGGCGGCCTTATCTTCGTGCGCGAGATACAGCACATCGACACCGCCTTCGGCAAGCTGAACTCTGCCCTGCGGATCCTGGGCATCGCCATCGTGCCGGTGCTGCTCATCATCGCCCTGGCCAGCATCCGACAGATCAACAAGCCCATCAGCGACATGACCAAGGTAGCCATTGAGCTCACCAACGGGAACTACAGCGTGCGGGCAAACGAGAACGTCCACGGGGAGATCGGCATCTTTGCCCGGGCCATGAATCGCATGAGCGACACCATCTCCCAGACCATCTATCAGCTGGACAGCGAAAAGCGGCAGCTGTGGTACATTCTTTCCAGCTTCACCGACGGCGTGGCGGCGTTGGACAACACCGGGAACCTGACCCACTATAACCCGGCCCTCATGAAGATGTTCGGGGCCGTGGACGTGAAAACGCCCCACGATCTTATCCCCGATACAGAGATTTGGGAGGCATTCCGGCGGGTGCTGGAAACCCGTGAACCCAACACCCTGCGGTATACGCTGCCCGGGGAAAAGTATCTGTGGATCTCCATCGTGCCGGTCATGGGGGAGAACGACACCTGCACCGGCGTGGTGGGCCTCTTCAAGGACGTGACGGAGATCGAGAACCTGGAGAAGATGCGGCGGGACTACATCGCCAACATCTCCCACGAGCTGCGCACACCGCTGACCGCCATTCGGGGGCTTCTTGAGCCCCTTTCCGACGGGATGATCAAGGACGACGCCGTGAAGATGCGGTATTACGGCATCATGCTCCACGAGGTGGAGCGGCTCTCCCGGCTCATCACCGACATGCTCCAGCTGTCCCGGCTCCAATCCGGCACGGAATATATGGAGAAATCCACCTTCAACATCGGCGAGCTCATCGACGACGTGTATCAGAGCTACCGACAGAACGCCCAGCAGAAGGGTATCCATCTGGAGCTGGACATGGACGAAGAGCTGCCCGACGTGATCTCCGATCCCGACCGGATCGAACAGGTTTTGGTGATCCTGCTGGACAACGCCATGCGATACGCCGGAGACGGCGGCACCATCCGCATCGGCGCGCATCAGGATTGCAACGACGTACATGTATCCGTTTGGGACTCGGGCTGCGGCATCTCGCCAGAGGATATGGTCCACGTCTTCGAGCGCTTCTACAAAACGGACAAGTCCCGTAAGGAAGGCGGAACGGGCCTGGGCCTTTCCATCGCCAAACAGATCATGGACAAGCTGGATGAACAGATCACCGTCCAAAGCGAGGTGGGCAAGTGGACCTGCTTCACCTTTACGGTGAAGAAATATGTTTCCAACGCCATCGCTCTGGGGCCTGTAGACGATACCGCCATCGTCTACAACGAGATGTCCGGCGAGCCCAAGGAGACGAGGGAGGAGAAGAACGCCATGGATGCGCCCTTCGAGGTCCTGAAGCAGGATAAAAAGGCCGACAAGCCCCGGTTCAAGGGTAGAGTCATCAAGAAGAAAGAATCGAAATAAGGGCCGTTTTGCGGGCCGTTCTGAAGCATGACCTCCTGTGCATACCTTTTGACAAAGGAACCAGGAGGTCGATTCATATGTCACGAACCTATGAGACGAGATATGCCGAACGGCATCGGAAGGCGGGGAAGGGGTACAGCGGCGCGTCCGTCATCTTCATTCTGCTATGCTGCGCCTTAACGGTGTTTTTGCTGAGCACGTCCTACTTGGGGGACAAACTGGTGGATCAGTATATCACGCCCACCTTCGCTAAGATCATGGGCAAGACCACGCCGGAACCGTCCCAGCTACCCGTCATGGCGCCGTCCCAGCCTGTTCAGGCTGAGCCACCTGCTGTGGAGAAGATCGTTTTCGAGCTGCCGGAGACCTCCTGGTATCTTCTGCAGATGGGCGCCTATGCGGACCCGGAGGAGGCTCACGCTCAGGCCCTTTCCATCCAAAGCATGGGCGCCGGCGGCTATATCTATGAGGATGAGCAGGGCTTCAACAGGGTCTTCGCGGCAGCCTATGGGGACCAGGAAAGCTTGCTGCAGGTCCAGCAGCAGGTCCGCAGCAGCGGCTACGAGAACACGGCCTATTCCATCCATCCCGACGGCATCCAAGTGACCCTGTCCGGCCAGAGCGCAGACGCGCAAAAGCTGAGATCGGCCATGGAGACCATCCAGCGCGTACCTACAGAGTTGACCGATTTTGCCTTGAAATACGATGAAAAGGACCTGACGCCGGCCCAGGCGATACAGTTCATGAACGAGCTGTCCGTGTCCCTGTCCTCAGCCCGCCAATGCTTCGAAGGGCTCAAGGATACGGCGCCCATGGGGCAGATGGACGAATATGCCGGCTGGATCATGGACAGCATATCGACATTCCTTGCAAAGAGTGATACAATGAATAAAATCGAATGCGGAGCTGCCATCAAGCACTTCCAAATCGAATCTATATTAAAATATAATATATTAATTAAGGATATAGAATAGATAATATATGAAAAAGCAGGTTACCATCTATACGGACGGCGCATGTTCCGGCAACCCGGGCCCGGGCGGCTGGGGGTGTGTGCTGATGTACAACCAGCACAAGAAGGAAAGCTCCGGCGGCGCTGAGGATACGACCAACAACCGCATGGAGATCACGGCGGCTTTGGAGGCGCTGAAGCTGTTGAAGGAGCCGTGCCAGGTGGACCTGTATACGGACAGTGCGTACCTTTGTAACGCACTGGAAAAAAAGTGGCTGGAGACTTGGTCGAGGAACGGTTGGAAAACGGCGTCTAAATCCAACGTGGAGAATCAGGACCTGTGGAAGGAACTGTTGATACAGCTGCAGCGACACGAAGTGAAGTTCCACAAGGTCAAGGGTCACGCGGACAACGAATACAATAACCGCTGTGATAAGCTGGCCCGGGAAGCCGTGCAGCGGATCGTTTCGGGCCAAAAGAGCTGATTTATGCCTCAATCTGTTACATTTCTGTTAACAACTATTCGTTAAACTTGTCTTTAACGAATAGTTGTTTTAGAATGAAGCTATGAGCGACTACCCCCTCCAACGCAAAAAAGATTACACGCAGAAGCTTCGGACCGTCCTTTTGGAGCTTCCCAAATTCGCCGGTTTGTATTTTCGCGCCATGGAATTGCAGACCAGCATCCTGACGCGATACGGATACGCCATAGATTTGAGAAACTTTTTTAAGTTCTGCACGGAACAGGTGGATACCTTTCAGGGTAAGTCCCCCGTCTCTTTGACGTTGGAGGACCTGGACAAGGTCACCGCCCTGGACATCGAGCTGTTTTTGGAGCATATGTCCCTCTATACGGGCGACGACGAGCGCGAACGGGAGAACAACGAGCGGGCCAAAGCGCGGAAATTGTCAGCTATACGGTCATTTTTTAAGTATTATCACCGTCAAGAGCTGATCAAAAACAACCCCGCCTCCCTGGTGGATACGCCGAAGATTCACGAGAAAGCCATCGTTCGGCTGGAAGCCAACGAGGTGGCTGATCTTTTGGATATCGCCGAAGCCGGCAACGGCCTTTCCGAGCGGCAAAAGCAGTATCATCAGGCCACGAAGGTCAGGGATACCGCCATTTTGACCCTGTTTTTGGGCACCGGCATCCGCTTCGCCACGGACGCCTTCGTGGTCACCCGCAAGGGCGGCAACCAGGAGATGCTTTCCTTCGGACCGGAGGTCCGAAACGCGCTGCTCGCCTATCT
Organism: uncultured Eubacteriales bacterium; assembly: GCA_902768995.1. Taxonomy (GTDB): domain Bacteria; phylum Bacillota; class Clostridia; order Christensenellales; family CAG-138; genus RUG472. Next base: position 10,392 of record CACXNN010000033.1, read on the forward strand.
CGAGCAGCGGGAAGCCATGGAAGCCCTGCCCGGCAGCGAGAACGCCCTGTTTTTATCCATGCAGCGCAAGCGGATCACCGCTCGGGCCGTGGAAAACCTGGTCAAGAAGTACGCCCGCATCGCCTCCCCCCTCAAGAAGATCACGCCCCATAAGCTCCGCAGCACCTACGGCACCATGCTCTATCAGGAAAGCGGCGATATCTACCTGGTGGCGGACGTTTTGGGCCACAAGGACGTGAACACCACCCGAAAGCACTACGCCGCCATCCAGGAGGAACGGCGGCGTCAGGCGACCAAGTATATCAAATTGCGGGAGGATTCTATTCCTCCCAGTCCAGATCGTCCGGAGAACCCGTCGAATCCCCCTGATCCACAGTGAGGTCCATCTCTGGTTCCATACCCTCATTGGGGTCCAGGACGTACAACCCGTCCCCTGCCCCGTCCATGAGGACGCGGCCGATGGGGATCTCCCGATAGGCTTCGGTGATCTCCAGGCACTTGAAACAGTTGTCGCAAAGCTTGTTGGGATCCAGTTCGCAGCGGTCCTCCTCGCAGGCGCCGCAGTCGTCACAGACGGCTTTCAGTCCCAGGATACACTTCTTCATCTCTCCCCCGCCTCCCCTTGCGCTAATACCGCCTCAGTGACCTCTAAAAGGGCCAGTTTGCCGTGCTCATAGGTGAGGCTGCCCTGCATGTATACGGCAAACGGCGGACGAATAGGGCCGTCTGCGCTCAATTCCGTGGTGGCGCCCTGGACGAAGGTGCCAGCTGCCATGATGACTGGGTCGTTGTATCCCGGCATGTCCCATGGCTCCGGCGTCACGTCGCTATCCACGGGCGAAGCGTGCTGGACCGCCTTGCAGAAGGCGATGAGCTCCTTCGGTTCCCTGAATCGAATGGATTGCACGATGTCGGCCCGCAGCCTGTCTCCCGCTGGCATGACCTCATACCCCAGGCTTCCAAACACTTCCCCGAAGAGCATGGCCGTCTTCAGGCATTGGAACACTGTATGGGGCGCCAGGAACAATCCTTCGAAGAAGGGCCGATAGGAGGCGGCGTAGGATCCCACTTCCCGGCCGGAGCCGGGCACAGTGAGCCGGAAGCTGATCCGCTCGATCAGATCCTTTCGCCCGGCCACATAGCCCCCGGTGGGCGCGATGCCGCCGCCGCAGTTCTTGATCAGGGACCCCATGATCACGTCCGCCCCCACGGCGGAGGGTTCTCTGTCCTCCGTGAACTCCCCGTAGCAGTTGTCCACGGCGATGATGATATCCGGCCGTACCGCCTTGACCTGCCGGAACAGGGGCGCCATCCTCTCCACCGAGATGGCCTCCCGCCAGGCGTAGCCCCGGGAACGCTGCACGTAGAGCATCTTCACCTCAGGATGATCCTGAATGCCCGCCAGGATGGCGTCGAGATCGAAGGGCTCCTCCCCCGTCTCCCTAAGCTCCGCCATGCGAAAACCGATGCCGAACCGTATAAGGGCGTTGGGCTCCCTGCCGGTCAAGCCCACCGCCGTTTCCAAGGTATCGTAGGGCTTGCCTGTGGCGGAAAACACCACGTCCCCCGGTTCCAAAAGGCCGCTCAAGGCCAGGAAGATGGCATGGGTGCCGTTAGCGATCTGAGGACGTACCAAAGCATCCTCCGTCTGCAAAGCCCTGGCGAACACCCGATCCAGGGCGTCCCGGCCCAAGTCGTCATACCCATACCCCTCCGTAGGCGCAAAGTGACGGGGCGAAACCGGCTCCGCCCGAAAGGCGTCCAGCACCCGCTTCTCGTTATGGAGGGCTATCTCCTCCAGCCGTGAAAAGGCAGGCTGCAGCCGCTGCTCCGCCGCCTTTATCAATTCATGCACGTCGGTCATAGATCGTCTCCTTCACGTACCGCTCTATCTCCCGGTAGGCCTCCTCGTAGTTTTCACAATCGAACCAGCGGATGCGCTCGTCCCGCCGGAACCAGGTCAACTGCCGCTTGGCGAACTGGCGGGTGGCCCGCTTGATGTTCTCCACCGCCGTTTCAAGAGAAACCTCCCCCTCCAGATAGGCCAAAAGCTGAGCATATCCGATGGCCTGCATGGCGGGCAGCTTTCTATCGTACCCCTTGGCTTTGAGCCCCTTGACCTCTTCTAAAAGACCCTGGGCCATCATGCGATCCACCCGACGGTCGATGCCCGCGTAGAGCTTTTCCCGGGGCATATTTAAGCCGATGCGGACGGCCGGATAGCGGCTGTTTCGCTGGGCCGCCAAATACGCCTGATTGAAAGCAGAAAAGGGCTTGCCACTGAGCAGTAACACCTCCCTGGCTCGGACCACCCGCTTCTTGTCGTTCACGTGGAGCTTCTGGCCGGAAGGGCCATCGTCCTCGGCCATCCGCTCGAAAAACGCTTGGGGATCATCATCGTAGGCCTGTTCCAATCGGTTCCGCAGCGCCTTATCGGACGGGAGCGCATACCCCATATCCTCCAGCACCGCGTCACAGTATAAGCCGCTCCCCCCCACCAAAATAGGCTGGACGTTCCGACGGTCAAGGTCCCTAAGCACCTCGTCCGCCGCTTGCTGAAAGGCTGCCACGGAAAAGCTGGTATCGTTTGGGTCCACGATGTCGATGAGATGGTGCGGTACCCGCTGACGCTCCGCTGGGTCCGGCTTTGCAGAGCCGATGTCCATGCCCCGATAGACGGCGACAGAGTCGATGGACAGGATCTCTCCTCCCCATTTCTCCGCGATCCGCAGCGCCGTCTCGCTTTTATGGCAGGCCGTAGGGCCGCATATGAGCAGCAGCGGTTTCATACAATGCGCTTGAACATCTTCTCCATGTCCCGCTTGGAAAGCCGCGCCACCACCGGTCGCCCATGGGGACAGGTCAGGGGTATCCCCTGCTCCACATAGGTTTTCAGAAGGCTGACGATCTCCTCCTTATGCAGGGGCTCGCCGCCCTTGACGGCATGCTTGCAGGAGGCGTAGATCAGCTTCTCCCGCACCAGCGCCTTCTTGGCGCCTTTCCCTGCCTCTCCAATGGCGTTGATGGCCTGGTGAAGGGATTCGCCGTCGAAGACGATCCCGTTGAGCATCGGAACGGCGGTCAGATTGAGGCTGAGCGCCCCTGTACGCTCGAAGCGGTAGCCCAGCTCCTCCAGCTCCTCCTGCCATTCCTCCACCAACTCGAATTCCCGGGGCTGCAGCGTCAGTAGCTGGGGGATCAGCAGCTCTTGAGATGCGGCGGCCACCTCCTGTGCGCTGAATTCCTCATACAGCTTGCGCTCATGGGCCGCGTGCTGATCGATGAGATACAGGTCGTCCTCATGCTGCACGATCCAGTAGGTGTTGAATGCGCAGCCGATGATGTTCACCGCAAAATCCAGCGGCAGGGTGTCCTGCTCCGCCTTCTTGGGCGAAGGCGCGGGCGGCTGTTGCCGGTTACCGGCCACCGCGAACACCTCCACGCGAGGGGGCTCCTGCCTCTCCTCCACCGGAGGTTTCTTTTGAAACGTGTTGTAGGAATACCCGGCACTGCTCTCCTTCAGCACGGACCGGGGCGGGACCATCACCTGCTTCTTAAATTCCTCTATAAAGCTTGTGGACGGCCGCTTTTTCTCCAGCTGGTCATAGGAGGTTTCCGAAAACGCCTGCCGCTCTGCTTTCGGCTCGATCTTCTCAACGACTTGTTTCGCCTGGTTCGGCAGCTGGACCTGGGGGATCACAGGCTGCCGAAGGGCTTGCGCGCAGGCCGCCGTCACGGCGTATTCCACCCGCGGCTGATCCACGAAGCGGACCTCTGTCTTGGCCGGGTGGACGTTCACGTCCACCTCCTCCTTGGCGATGGTGATATTGAGTAAAGCAAAGGGATACCGACCCGCCATCATGCGGGTGTCGTATGCCTTCTGGATGGCGGAAAAGATGCCAATGGAGCGGATGTACCGGCCGTTGACGAACAGGGTCTCCATGGACCGGTTGGGCCTCGATATCTCCTGATTCCCCACGAAGCCTTCGATACGCACGTAGCCGTTATCGAGTAGCACCGGCAGTAGCCGATCCGTGATCTGGGACCCGTAGATGCAGAAAATGGCGTTCTTCAGCTTTCCGTCCCCATAGGTCTCGTAGACGCATTTTCCGTTGCTGAGGAAGCGGAATGTGATATCCGGGCGGCCCAAGATGGCTCGGGCCATGAAATCGCCGATATATCCGGCTTCCGAGCGGGCGGAGCGCATGAATTTCAGCCGTGCCGGGACCTTGGCGAAAAGGTTGTCCACCTGAACGGTGGTCCCGAACACACAGGAACAGGCCTCATTGGACACCAGTTTGCCGTTATCGAATACGACCCGGGTGCCCCATTCCCCACCAGGCACCCGCGTGGTCATGGTCACCAACGATACGGCGCCGATGGAAGCCAGCGCCTCACCCCTAAACCCCAGGGTACCGATGGCAACCAGGTCCTCCTGGGTGCTGATCTTGCTGGTGGCGTGTCGAAGGAAGGCCGTAGGACAATCCTCCGGCTGGATGCCGCTGCCGTTGTCCGTAACGCGGATGGAGCTCAAGCCTCCGTCCGTGATATCCACGGTGATGGCCGTGGCTCCGGCGTCCAGGGCGTTCTCGACCAGCTCCTTCACCACCGAGGCGGGGCGCTCCACCACCTCGCCGGCGGCGATCTGATTAGCTAAAACAGGCGGCAAAACCTTTATTAGCATCTGTTAATCCTCCTTGAGCGCGTCATGGTAGGCGTACAGCTTCTGCAACGCCATCATGGGGGTCATGTTCTCCAGATTCAGCGCCTTCATATCCGCCAAGATGGCTTTATCCACCTGGTTATCCACTGTCTTTTCTGACTTATCCACGGTTATTTCGTGGTTGTCCACCGTTTTTATGCGAGCCTTCTCATGCATAGTCGCCATGTCCGAATTCTCCAAGCCCTGGAGGATCTGCCCTGCTCGAGCGATCACCGCATCGGGGATCCCCGCAAGCCGTGCCACCTGCACGCCGAAGCTCTTATCGGCGCTGCCCCGGACGATCTTGCGCAGGAAAAGAATATCCTCCCCGATCTCCTTCACGGAGATGCGGTAGTTCTTCACGCCGGGCAACTGCCCTTCCAGTTCAGAAAGCTCGTGGTAATGGGTGGCGAAGAGGGACTTGGCGCCGCAGGTGTTCTCGTCGGCGATGAATTCCAGCACCGCCCAGGCGATGGAAAGGCCGTCGTAGGTGCTGGTCCCGCGCCCGATCTCGTCCAGGATCAGGAGGCTGTTCCGAGTGGCGTTATTGAGGATGTTGGCCACCTCGCTCATTTCCACCATGAAGGTGCTCTGGCCCGAGGAAAGGTCGTCGCTGGCGCCGATACGGGTGAAGATACGATCCACCAACGAGATATGGGCCGATTCCGCCGGTACGAAGGCGCCCATGTGGGCCATGAGCGCGATCAGCGCCACCATGCGCATATAGGTACTTTTGCCGGCCATGTTGGGTCCGGTGATGATAAGCAGCCGCTTCTCCCCCTGATCCAGCAGCACGTCGTTGGGGATGAAGCCGTCCTGCAACGTCCGTTCCACGATGGGATGCCGACCGTTGCGGATGGAGATGACCCCA